>JBMOHO010000067.1:0-13739 GCA_049317805.1 Saprospiraceae bacterium | reverse complement strand
TCTGCGTGATTACAACATTTTCATCCCTTGCGGGCTTCACAACTTCAGGTTGCGGGTGCGCGGAAGGCTATCACTCTAATTCTGTATACTGTCTAATACATGTTGACATGTTACGAACCCTCCTTACAGTAGGGGCTTTCGGCTTGTTGGGGCTGTTTGCCACTGCCGGGTTGACTGCACAGGATTGCCACATTCCCCTGCGCGGTATTGTGCTCGACGCCGAGACGCATGAACCCATGCCTTATGCTTCTATTCACGTACTGGAAGTGGCACGCGGCGTTCAGAGCGATGAAAGGGGCGCATTTCTTGTGCCTGATCTGTGTGCCGGTGCCACCTACACCGTAGAAGTTTACCACATCGGATGCTTACACCAGACGCAGGTGGTGCAGTTGCAGGAAAGCCAGGTACTAAAGTTTGAGCTTCAACATGGCGAATTGTTGAGCGAGGTAATTGTTTCCCAAAAAGCCTATACCCCACCGCCCATACAGGCCGAAGTGAAGGTGCGCAGCGAAGACCTCGCCGCCGCCCAGGGCCTCAACCTGGGTGAAACCCTGCGTCGACTGCCCGGGGTAAGCACCCTCAATACCGGCGCTACCATTTCCAAGCCGGTCATCCAGGGCCTTCATTCCAACCGCATCGCCATTGTGCAAAACGGTTTGGCCATTGAGGGCCAACAATGGGGCTCCGAACATGCACCGGAAGTGGATCCGTTTACCGCCAACAGCATTCGGGTGGTCAAGGGTGCCGCTGGCTTGCGGTATGGGGTGGGGGCCATGGCGGGTGCCGTGGTGCTGGAGCCAGCCCCTTTGCGCGACACTGCCGGCGTGGGCGGCTGGTTGGCATTGGGCGGATTCAGCAACGGAATTGGCGGCGTAGCCAGTGCTGCTGTGGACGTGAAACCTAAAGACAAACCGCTTGCATGCAGGCTGCAGGGTACGGTCAAAAAAAGCGGCAACCTCCGCGCACCCGAGTACTGGTTGGGCAACACCGGTGCCGTGGAGTTTAACCTCTCGGCCATGGCCGCCTGGAAAACCCCGCGCTGGACACACGAGCTGAGCGGCTCGCGTTTCGACCAGCAAATCGGCATCCTCCGCGCCGCCCACATCGGCAACCTGAGCGATTTGGAGGCTGCCATTGAGAGCGATACCCCGCGCAACAACCGCAATGTCTTTGCGTACAACATCGATCGGCCTTATCAGGATGTGCAACATACCCTTGGACAATATCACACCACTTTTCATTTGACCGATGTGTGGAAACTGAGCGGCCGATACGCCGTGCAGTTCAACCGCCGCCGCGAATTTGACGTGGTGCGAAGCACTGGTTCGGCCGCAAACAAACCCCAACTGGCGTTCGATCTGTGGACCAACACGCTCGATCTAAGCGCCGAACACCTGCCCATCAGGCACTGGCAGGGCGGGGCTGGCCTGCAAGTGCTGCAACAAACCAACTCGGTGAGCAAGGGTGGATTGATACCTGACTACACGGCTTGGGGCGCTTCCGTTTGGGCCGCCGAACGATGGCGCAGGTACCCGAAGCCATGGGAAGTGGAATTTGGCTTTCGGTACGATTACCGTCAAACACATGCCACTACACTGGGCAATCTGAACAATTTAGACACCACCGTTCAGTTCGGAAACCTGTCCGGAACAGCAGGTGTGGCGTACCATTTTGGTCCGCACCTCCGCCTGCAACTCCACAGTGGCTATGCCTGGCGGCCGCCGCATGTGAACGAGTTGTTTGCCCGAGGGGTGCACCACGGCTCGGCTACATACGAACAAGGCCGCGCGGATTTGACGCCCGAAAAGGCCTGGAACAACCAATTAACCCTGTCGTACGCACATGCTGAAAAGGCCGTGACGCTCACTGTTTACCGCAACCAGGTGCAAGATTTCATGTACCTGGATCCGCAGAACACGTTCGTATTGACCATACGCGGGGCTTTTCCGGCGTATTTTTATACACAGGCTGATGCGGTATTGCAGGGACTTGACTTGAGCGTAGACTGGCCCTTATTTGCCGGGTTGGCACTTGAAGCGCGGGCGTCGGTGCTGCGCGGATACCGTGTAGTGGTCGATTCCGGGGAAACCGCTCAGCGCCAGGATTGGCTCCCGCTCATGCCAACCGACCGTTTTCAGTACGGCTTGCGCTATACCTTGAAAACCAATGCCAACGGCCAGTCGAGTTACATCCGCATGGGCGCTACCACAGCCTTACAGCAAACACGCATCCCTGAAGCTGGTCTGCTCAAACCGGCCCCGGGTGCTTTCACCTTATTGTCCTTCGATGCCGCCCACACCGTTCTTTTGGGTAAAAAACCGCTTGAACTCGGCATCAGCATTCAAAACCTTGGCAACCTCCGTTACCGCGAATACCTCAACTTTTTCCGGTATTACGCTGATGAAACAGGGGTAAACGCAGGCTTGCGCGCCAAATGGATTTTTTAACAAACACATCCTTAAATCAACAAACACATGAAACAGTACCGTTTATTATTGGCTTTGACCGTTGTATTGGGTCTTTTTGCCTGCAACAACGACGATGCAAACACCACCCAGCAAGAACTCATCACCACTGTAGTGCTTCACTTCACCGGACCAGGTTTCGATCAGGAGTTTGAGTACGAAGACCTGGACGGCGCGGGAGGCAACAATCCAACAGTAGACACCATTGCACTGCCACCGCTGACGGGCAACATCAAATGCCATGTGCACGTATACGACCGAAGCAAAACACCTGTTGAAGACATTACGGAGGAAATTGAGGCCGAAGCCGACGAACACCTGTTTGTTTTCAACGTCAGTGGCCCCGACATGGGCTTTGTGTATGACGACGCGGACAGCAAGGGAGCGCCGATTGGCATCGAAACCATTTGGACGACCGACCAGCCCAGTGTTGGGAACCTGCGGGTGGCGCTGTACCACGAACCCACCAACAAGGGCAATTTATCCGATCCGGGTGGCGATGTGGATGTGGAGGTCACGTTTCCTGTTGTGATTAAGTGAGAAATTGGTTGAGCGGCAGGGTGGGCTGGTTTGTCCATCTGCCGCTTACCCTATTTGGCCGAGTTGTTTCCAGTTGATCACTTAGAATCAAAAAAGTTAGGCAATTTCGGAATTCAATTCCGAAATTGCCTAAAATTTTTTTCACTGTATAAATGCTCCATTGCTCAATTCATCACATCCAGCATCTCCACCAGTTGAAAAACCATTTGGAGGTCGTCGTAAAATTCGTGCACGTGTTCGAAGCTGACCACCTGTTTGAGCAGGTTGGGTTCCAGCAGGTTGCGGCGTTGGGAGAGGGCGACAAAGAGGTTGTCGCCGATGATGGACAGGTAAATATCTTTTTCCTGGTTTTTATCCAAGTACGATTGTCTGAATTCGAGTATGGCCGTTTGGAGTTCGGTCGAAAGCACGTCGCGTAGCCGAATGGCGGGTGTGGCGTAAGTGTCGAAGTACGTTTCAAAAGCGGGTTGCAGGTTTTGACGCACCCGGCGGCCGCCGAGCCGGTGAAAAGCGCGTTCGGAGCGGCTGAGGTATTTTCGGTAAGCATCTGGCAGGAGCAGCAGGCTTCCTTGCAGTTCGATGCGGTGGAAATCGCCGATGAGGAAAATACCGTCAAACACATAATCCATTTTGGTACGGCTGGGCGAAAACTCCCGCACCCGAAGTTCACAGAGTTCAAAGGGCATTTCCCGAATTTTTCCGGAAATATAATCCTCCGCATAATATTCGTCGGCCACAGTAAATATGCGGCTCGAAAGGAATTTTGCCTTGTCAATTTTGCCTTTGGCCTTGTAGCGCATGGCGCCGTAGTTGATGCCGTCGTCTATGAAATCGAGCACAAGCCCGACAATCCGGGGCTTGTATTCGCTAAACCATACTTGTGTGCGAAAAACGAGATACGCTATCCAGCTTCCGGCAAACAGCAGCAAGAGGAGTGTGACGACAAAAATGCCGATGTAAATTTGAAGAAACAGGATGCCGAGCAAGAGCACACCCGACATGGTGAAAAGCAGCATCAGGCGCTTCCGGCGCCTTTCGAGGTTAAAGAGCTCCGGGGCGATGCTTTGGTTGTAGAAAATCCGGAAATCGGACAGGGAGCGCATTTACAATTCGATGCCTTTGTTGCGCGCGTAGGCTTGAATGTATTCATCAATCAGGCCGACCATCAAGTCTTTGAGGTAGGCGTTTTCCAGGCGGGCAATCACTTTGAGTTTTTCTAATTTGGGTTTGTCCACGGCTACTGTGAGGCGTTTTTTGCCGCTTTGTTCATCGCCGGTGAGTTCTTCTATGCTGATGGTTTGCCGAATGAGCGCGTCTATGCCCGAAAAACGGGGGGGCAAAGGCGACAGCCCTTCGTTTCGGTGAATCTTGTGCTGCATGGGTTTGCCCGACTCGTATTTCTCGAGGCTTTCTTCCAGTGCTTCTTCGAGCAGCGCATTGAGGTCGGTGGTAAACGTTTTTCCCCCGGACGCCCTTCTGGCAGGTGCTGCCGACTGGTCAACGGCATCGCCAGCGAACTCCTGCTCTGCAGCAGCGTCGTTCAGCAATTCATCCAAACCATCGGTAAATCTTTTTTTGCTCATCCGGGTATGCGGCTAAAGGTTTTTGGTACTTGATTTTTGTGGGTCAAGGTCGGTTTTTCGCGGTAGATGCATATTAACGCCCCAACTCCATTTCTGCGGTTTCCAACCGGCCTAAAATTTCTTTCGACAACTCGAGGTAATCCGTAGCGCCTGACGATTTGGGGTTGTAGGCAAATATGTCTTTGCGTTGGGCCGGCGCCTCGGCGAGGGCCACAGTGTCGCGGATATACGTTTGAAACACTTTGTCTCCAAAGTATTTTTGAATGGTTTCCACTACGTCGCGGTTGAGCACGCGGCGGCTGTCATACATTGTTGGAATAACCCCTGCAATATCGAGGTTTTTATTGAGCCGGAAACGCACTTTGTCAATCACCTGTTTGATCTTGGCTAATCCCTGCACGGCGAGAAATTCCGTTTGCAGGGGAATGAGCACCCATTGGCTGCTGGTGAGGGCATTGAGGGTGAGCAGGCCAAGGCTGGGTGGGCAGTCGATCAGGATGTAGTCGTAATCGTCGGTGACATGGCCCAGCAGTTCGCGCAAGATGTACTCCCTGCCAGCCTCGTTGATGAGTTCCATTTCGGCACCGGACAAGTCCAGCGAAGACGTAATGACGTCCATGCCAGGTTTATGCGTTACCGGGCTGAGTTCCGCTTCGCCCCGCATGGCTTCATATACGGAGTGCCTTTGGCGGGGGATGCCCAGCGCAATGGTGAGGTTTGCCTGGGGGTCCAGGTCTACCAGCAACACGCGTTTGCCCAGTTCCACCATAGCTGCGCCCACGTTGATGGCGCTGGTGGTTTTGCCTACGCCGCCTTTGTGGTTCAAGAAAGATATAACTACACCCATTTAGTCGGTAAGTCTTTTAGTCGGTTAGTCAGATAGTCGGTTGGTCGGGAAGTTCAGACACCGCTACTAAGGAACAAAGATAGGCTTTTTTGCAGATTTGAAAAAAAAGTAAAAAAAACCTTTTAAATTTTTTGTTTATAAAAACCAATTGTTTTATGTTTGCACCGTGAAATAACAAAAAGAACAAGTCAACCTGTTTCACCACTGAAAAAGAGCGCAACATGATCAAAGAAGACCGTATTCTGTTAAATGACCGTTTTGTCCAGGCGTTTAAGCTGTTGGAGGAGCGTGGGGCCATCATCAAGAACGACCGCGGCGGCAAAGGCGTAGGCGATGTAGCCGAAAAAGTCCTGGGCAACAAATCCTATGGACACATTATCCGTGCTTTCCTTAATCCGGACAGCAAGCGGGTGATCGACTATGGCCAGGCCCAGTCTTTTTGCCGGGAGTTCAACATCAACGAAAACTGGCTCCTGCACGGTATTGGCTCGCCTATAGGGTTCGAAAACAACCTGGGCTTTGGTACCGCTGAAGCCGTTTACCCGTCTGAAGGGGGCAATATCCTGTTCACCACCATCAGGGCATTTGCCGGTAGCACCCTCGGAGCCGACAGCGCAGAAGACAACTCTTACTTCTCCATACCTGGCGTCGGCGGCACCGGTCTGGTCGCTTTCCAGATTGAAGGAGGCTCTATGGAGCCCGTGATCAAACACGGCGACATTGTGGTCTGCAAATCGGTTGAAAACCTCAACGACATCCGCGACAACGAAATATACGCCGTGCGCAGCAGCGGCAATGTGTGGGTCAAGTACGTCCAGAAAATGTACAGCCAACGCGGAAAAATCAATAAATTCAAGCTGATCTCCGCGAACTATTTTGATCACGACCCCTTCGAGGAAGACGTGAACGAAACCACCCGATTGTATAAGGTCATCCGCAAAATCAGCAGCATATAGGATTTCAGATTTGGGATTTGTGGTTTCGGGTTTTTTATGTCAATCCGAAACCCCAAATCGCCAATCCCAAATCGAACTATCCTGCTGTTTATTGTTTTGAGCCTCCCGGCGTAAAGCCAGGGGGCCTTTTGCTTGCGGCGGGTATAAAACCCGCCGCAACAGAGCCTGCCGCGAGAGAGCCCGTCAGTGCTCCATAAGGACGGGTTTTATACTTGTACACCGCTGCCAATAGAGTCGCAGCTTTTATGCCTGTTAGCCCATCGACCGTATTAAAATTTGCATATCTTGTCGCCCTATTCCGCATTCCGCATTCCGCATTCCGCATTCCACATGTCTATCCTCGCCCGCATCCGCACCCCTGGCCCCAAGCGCATCCTCGCCCTCGACGGCGGCGGCATCCGCGGTGCCGTAACCGTTGGTTTCCTGAAAAAAATAGAACAACTGCTCCGCGACCGCAGCGGCCAACCCGGGCTGGTGCTGAGCGATTACTTCGACCTCGTGGGGGGCACCAGCACCGGTTCCATCATCGCCACCTTGCTGGCGCTGGGGTACCCAACCGCAGACATTGAACGGATGTACAAAACACTGGGGCCCAAAATATTTGAGCATAAATACAGCGGCTGGAATCCCCTGGACTGGGGGAAAATCATCCGCGCCGCTTTCGATCCTCGTCCTCTGGAGGCCGAACTCCGCAACATCTTACGCGATGACACCCTCGGCAGCGACAAACTGAAAACCGCCCTCTGCATCGTCGCCAAACGCGCCGACACCTTCAGTACCTGGCCCATGCACAACAACCCGGAGGGCAAATACTTCGGCCCGCCGTACAACAACAAAGACCTCACCCTGTTCGACCTGGTGCGCGCCAGCACCGCCGCACCCTCCTACTTTCAGCCCCATGCGGTGCATTTAGGTGATCAAGAGGCCTTGTTCATTGATGGCGGAGTGAGCTCTGCCAACAACCCCGCCTGGCAGCTCTTCCTCATGGCCACCCTCCCTGGGTACCATTTCAACTGGCCCACCGGCGAAAACCAACTGCTGCTCGTGTCCATCGGCACGGGTACCCATACCAAAAAGAAACGTGCGGGCGACTTGCAAAAGGCCAACCTGCTCCATTGGGCCAAGGAACTCCCCGACCTGTTCATGGAAGACGCCACCTGGCAAAACCAAACCATGATGCACTACCTCAGCCGCTCACAAACCCCGCATACAATAGACGGGGAAATCGGCAACATGCGCGATGCCCTGCTGCACGGGGTTCCCTTGCTTACCTACCTGCGCTACAACACCTGGCTCGAAAAACCCAAACCGAAACCCGTCAATCAAGCAGATCAATTACTCTGGTTTCCCAAACCCGACCTCACCGAACACGGTTTCACAGAAGCCGATCTGGAAGACATGCGCGAGATGAGCAACGCCAAACGCGTGAACGACCTGACCAAAGTGGGCGAAATTTCAGCCGATTTTTTTGTGCAGGAAGGGCATTTTCCTAAGGGGTTTGATGTAGCGTAACGCCTGTTGGTACAGCAAGCCTGTGGACGACCACCCGGAAACAGGTACGCAAGCGGCCTTTGACAGGGAGGTGCCGACACTAAATTTTTTTTGAAAACAATTACCCTACAGCAAAGCGCCTATACACATTTTTGCTGCTCCCCATGCCAAGCCTGGTAGTGTTTGTGTTGCTTTATTTTACACAAAAGACCGCGCAGCGGTCGAACCCAAATAACCCCGGAAGAAATCCGGGGTATGGTGTGCGCGGGCAGCGCCAGTACCCTCCTGGCCGCCGGGGTGGTGACAGGCAGGATGCCAGCGCCCTCCAATGAAAAAAGACATAGATAGCCCCATTATGCAGTGCTAGGTGTTTGGTGTGCAGCTTGGGCCGTGGGCGCTGGAGCTGCGCAGTATGCCTGTACCGGGGATCGCTATTAGCCTGCTTGGGGACCTCTGCCTGCACCTGCCTGCCCCCCTCGCTCCTCCTCTCCTCCTCCTCTCCTCTCCTCTCCTCCTCTCCTCTTCTCCTCTTCTCCTCTCCTCCTCTCCTCCTCTCCTCCCCTCCTCTCCCCTCCTCTCCTCTCCTCTCCTCCTCTCCTCCTCTCCTCCTCTCCTCCTCTCCTCTCCCCCTCTCCCCGGATTTCATCCGGGGTTATGCGTGTTTGACCGCTACGCGGTCTTACTGGTCTTTATTTGATTTTGCCTACCATGGTGCTTCCAGCACCAATGGCTCGCCCTTTACGGGGTGCACCAGTTCCAGCTTGAAACTGTGCAAAGCGATGGAGGCATCGGGCAGGGGAACGGGTGCGCCGTACTTCACGTCGCCGAGTATGGGACAGCCCATGGAGGCGAGTTGCACCCGGATCTGGTGTGGGCGTCCGGTGAGCGGATGCACTTCGAGCAAGTAACCTGCCGGGTGCTCCGACAACACTACATAATCGAGCTCGGCTTCTTTGGCATCGGGATGCCGCGCTGGTGGGGCGTCAAAAGCATGCACGAGGTTGCGGCTTTCATCTTTCCATAGCCAGTGGCGCAGCCTGCCATTTGGCGCTGGCGGTTTTCGGATTACGACGGCGCGGTAGGTTTTGCGCACCTTTCGGTCGCGGAATAGGGTAGTGAGCCGACCCAGGGCCTTGTCGGTGCGGGCAAACAGCACCAGTCCGCTCACCGGCCGGTCTATGCGGTGCGCTGGATGCAAGAACACTGCGCCGGGCTTGTGGTATTTTTCCTTGAGGTATTGCTTACCCCAGTCGATGAGCGTAGCGTCGCCCGTGCGGTCGCCCTGAACCAGCCAGCCTGCTGGTTTGTTTATGGCCAGCAAATGATTGTCCTCGTAAATGATCCTATCCATGCAGGACAAATGTAAAACTTTCGATCAAATCCACAAATCACCCCATCCGCAAATCCACAAGTCGCCATGACCATCGGTTTCTCTCCCTGCCCAAACGACACGTTTATCTTCGACGCCCTGGTGCATGGGAAAGTCGACACCGAAGGACTCTCTTTTGAGCCCGTCATTGAAGATGTGGAAGCCCTCAACCGACGCGCTTTTGCAGGCGACATCGACGTGACCAAGCTCAGCTACCATGCGCTGGCCCACCTGACTGACCGTTTTGCGCTGCTTCATGCCGGTAGCGCCCTGGGACGCAACTGCGGGCCCCTGCTCGTGGCGCGCGCTCCCCTGCAAGAGGCTGATCTGTCCGACGCTGCCATCGCCATTCCTGGCCGCATGACCACAGCCAATTTTTTACTTGGCCTGGCGTATCCTCAGGCGACACACCGAACGGAATTGTTGTTTTCCGACATTGAAGATGCGGTGTTGGACGGCCGTTTCGACGCAGGGCTTCTCATCCACGAAAACCGGTTTACCTACGAACAAAAAGGACTCGTAAAACTGCGTGACCTGGGGGCGTACTGGGAGGAACTTACCGGTTTTCCCATCCCCCTGGGTGGCATTGCGGTGAACCGGCGCGTAGATCATGCCCTTTGGCCAGTGATTGACCGGGTGTTGCGCCGCAGTGTCGCCTATGCATTTGAACACCCGGACGACGTGATGCCCTACGTGCGCATGCACGCCCAAGCCATGGATGTGGCCGTTATGAAAGCGCACATTGACCTGTATGTGACGGCATTTACACTTGACCTTGGCACTGAAGGACGTGCTGCGGTGGACGAGTTGTTCCGGCGCGGCAGCTCCCTGGGTTTGTCGCCCCGTATCGAAGATAATAACCCCTGGCTTTAGCCAGGGGTCAGCCAGGGGTCAGCCAGGGGTCAGCCAGGGCCAGCCAGGGGTCAGCCAGGGCCAGCCAGGGCCAGCCAGGGGTTAGCAAGGGCATATGAAAGATAAAATATTTTTATCCTTGCTAATTTGAAAAATACCACAATTCTGGCACGATTTTCGCATACCATAAATTGTGTAAGTATTGTTTCAGAATTTTTCGGAATTCGGGCACGTGAAAAGTCACGTGCCTTTTTTTATTTGACCCAATCGCTCAATTCGGCGTAGGGCACAAACAGCTCCACTTGTCCGCCAGCGTAGGGGGCAATTTCGTAAGGCGGGTAGCTAAACACGATGCCTTTGCCGGTGAGGTAAAAGTTGTCGGTCGCCGGAATGCGGTCTACCAGATAAGCGCTGTTGATGGGATCATGGGGTTTGATGGACATGTAGGCTCGGGCCGACTTGTCGAGCGAGGCGTCCAGCGCTTTTTCATAACCCGGTTTAAGGACATCGTTCAATGCGACCGCTTGAAGTGTTTTCAGGTTGTAGCTGCGGGTAGTGGTGGCGTAGTTGCCGTGTGCACCACCTGAATAGAAGGAATGGGTATACCCGAGGCTGAGCAGGTAGTTGCTGTTGTATAGCACGATCACACTTTGCTGGTCTAAAAAATTCATCATGTGTTCGGGCATTTCAGGGTCTTCCTTCAGCGTTTCCCGGAATTCGTCGTTGTACATCCGAAACTGCTCATCGCGCATGGTTTCAAACGCTTTTTGGATGCCGGGGCAACAGCGCGTGCTTTTGCCGACCATTTCCAGATGAATGTTTTCTTGAATAAAAGTGCGGGTAGCGGCGGGTGTCTTTTCGTCGGGCTCCAGCCAGGCAAGATGCACCTCCATGCCGGGCGAATTGTCGCGCTGGGCAAAAAGCGGCTTGCGCTCGTATCGCGCCGAGCCGGCAAACGCCACCGAACCTGCCGGATAGGCCTCTTTCAAGGCGACGGGAAATTGCCTGCTGCCGTCGGTGCTTTTCCAGGTGCCGGTCAAATCACCGTTGCCATTGGCTTTTAACAGCATGTTGCCAGTATATTCGGACAGTTGAAGCATGCCTTTTTCGTCAACCTCGCCAAAGACGCTGATGGGCATATCGTATTGGTTGTAATAGTATACACCGTTATAGTGAACAGTTGTAATAGTCTGTCCTTCGGAAAAATCAGGCCGGGTATGCCGTTGCAGGTGCAACACCACGGGTTTGCCTGCAACAGAGCCTTCATAGCGGTTGTACGCATAGTCTTGCGCAGCCACCACAAAGGGAATCAGCGCTAAAATGGAACATAAAAGACGAAACATGGCTACAGGTAATTGATTTAGGACGGCGAAGGTAGGCATTCTGATGTGTTTTTCTACCTTTGCACACCCGATGACCACCAAACCATCCTAACCATCCAACCATTTTGTCATGATTATTGGCGTACCAAAAGAGATTAAAAGCGACGAAAACCGTGTAGCCCTCACCCCGGCAGGTGCCATGGAACTCAGCCGCCGCGGCCACACCGTGTACATAGAAAGCATGGCTGGCGTAGGCAGCGGCTTCGAAGACGAAGAATACTTGCATGCCGGTGCCAAAATACTGGCCACCGCTGAAGAAGTGTGGGCTATTGGCGACATGATCATGAAGGTAAAGGAGCCTATTGCCAAAGAATACGGCCGTTGCCGCAAAGACCAACTCGTGTTTACTTATTTCCACTTTGCCTCCAGCGAAGAGCTTACCCACGCCATGATCAAGAGCGAAGCAGTATGCCTCGCTTATGAAACGGTGGAAACAACAGACCGCCAGTTGCCGCTGCTCATTCCAATGAGCGAAGTGGCCGGTCGCATGGCCATACAGCAGGGCGCCAAGTTTCTGGAAAAACCCGTCAAAGGCCGCGGCGTATTGCTGGGGGGTGTGCCAGGTGTGCCACCCGGACGGGTGCTCGTCATCGGTGGCGGCATCGTGGGTACGCAGGCTGCGCGCATGGCAGCCGGTTTGGGTGCACAGGTGACCATCCTCGACGTCAACCTGCCCCGCTTGCGTTACCTGAACGACGTGATGCCCGCCAACGTGGTCACCATGTTTTCCAACGAGTACAACATCCGCCAGCTCATCCAAAACCACGACCTTGTGGTGGGCGCCGTGCTGATCCCCGGCGCCAAAGCGCCCAAGCTGATTACGCGCGACATGCTCAAGCTCATGAAGCCAGGCACGGTGTTGGTGGATGTGGCCGTTGATCAGGGCGGTTGTTTCGAAACCACCAAACCCACCACCCATGCCGATCCGACGTACATCATTGACGACGTGGTGCATTATTCGGTGGCCAACATGCCCGGCGCCGTGCCGTTTACGTCTACGGTGGCCCTCACCAATGCCACCTTGCCCTACGCCATTCAACTGGCCGGAAAAGGCTGGCAACAAGCCTGTCGCGACAACAATGAACTACGCCTCGGCCTGAACGTTGTATCCGGTAAAGTGGTCTACAAAGGCGTTTCCGAGGCATTTGACCTGCCGTACTCCGATGTGACCACCGTGCTCTGATCCGTATGAAACAAATCATCCTGCTGCTCAAGTTCGGGATGCTGGTGTTGCTCTTCTTTCTGCGCACCGGCGCAATGGAGATGTCAAACCTGATCAAGAACCCCAAACTGCGGAATGGTTTTGAGTTTTACGTGGAAACGATCATCAGCATTGCCATTTTTATGCTGCTGCTCGATTTCCTGCAGGTGTTCATCATCGCGTATTACCGCCGCCGACACAAGATCGTCGGTACCGATAATTTTATCCTCGGCATCAGCCATATTTACTCGCTGCTCCTGGTCATTGGCGTCATGCTGGGGCTGCTTTCCCTTTTCCGCATTGATGTACGCGAAGTGTTTACTTCCCTGTCCATCATTTTTGCCGGTTTGGCCATCTTGTTCAAAGACTACATCTCGAACATGATCAACGGCATGATCATCACGTTTTCAGGCCAGCTTGACCTCAACGACAGCGTGCGCATCAGCACCCATCGCGGACGCATCATCGACATTACCATGCAGAATGTTCATCTGCTGAATGACGACGACGACATCATCTACATCCCCAACAACGTAGTCATGACTTCCGAGGTCATTAACTACACCAAACGGGTGATCAAGCGGACCAGCATCGATTTTACCATTGACCTGAAATACCTCAGCTCGGTAGAGGAACTCGAACAGGAACTCATCGCTTCCCTGAAACCCTATCACGGTGCCATCAAACCCGACAGCTACTACCTCCGCGTAGTGGAAATGGGTAAAGACAGCGTGGTCATGAAGTTTCAGTACATCCTCAACCAGCCCAATAAAACACTCGAAAGGGACATCCGCAAAACCGCTAACCGCCGCCTGGTAGCCATCATCAGTAACCGCGGCCGCTACATCGGAAACCTGCCGGACCTGGATGATTTGGCTGGACTGGCGTGAGGAAGTTTGAAATGCGGAATGCGGAATGCGGAATGCGGAATTTGCACATTCCCTCAATTTTTTTGCAAAATTATTGGGAATGATGCATAAAAATCCGAAAAAATGAGCAAATTCCGTATTCCGTATTCCGTATTCCGTATTCCGTATTCCGTATTCCGTATTC
>JBMOHO010000066.1:0-13854 GCA_049317805.1 Saprospiraceae bacterium | reverse complement strand
AAACCCGCCGAAGGCGGCAACTCCCTTAACCTCCCCTCCTCTGTGGTCAAAAAAAACCCGCCGAAGGCGGCAACTCCCTTAACCTCCCCTCCTCTGTGGTTAAAAAACCCGCCGAAGGCGGCAACTCCCTTAACCTCCCCTCCTCTGTGGTTAAAAAACCCGCCGAAGGCGGCAACTCCCTTAACCTCCCCTCCTCTGTGGTCAAAAAAACCCGCCGAAGGCGGCACCACCCTTACCCCCCCTCCTCTGCGGTTAAAAAAAACCGCCGAAGGCGGCAAAAAAATCAAAACCACCCTTAACCCCTCTACTCTGTAGTCAAAAACCCGCCGAAGGCGGCTCAAAAACTCAAATACCGCTTCACATCCTCCCACTTCACATTTTTCTCAAAAAACAATTTAAGGTCGTCAACAGACTTAATCTGCCCATGCTGCGCACGATAAGCCATGATGTGTCCGGCTTCTTTGGGCGAAATGTATGGGTGTGCCTTCAATTCCTCGATCGTGCAAGTGTTTACATTCAAGGTTTGCAACACGCCGCCGCCAAGCAAATACGGTTTCATGGGTTGGTAGATGGAATCAGGCAGGCCATAGGTTTCGGCTACCTGTTCGGCCGACAGGAATCCACCCAGCTTATCCCGGTATGCCACTATGCGTTCGGCCCGCCAGGCGCCAATGCCCGGCAGGGTTTGCCATTGTTCCACGCCTGCAGTATTGATGTCTAAAGGCGCGGACAATTTTCTGGTGTACGTGCCTGTCCGTTTGGCGTTTGTAGGCACCGTATCGCGCGTTGATGCTCCTGCTATTTCGATATACGGCTCTACACGGGCGTACAAAGCATCGTTCATGCCGTACAAGCGCTTGAGGTCTTCTTTTTTTCGGAATACGCCGCCTTTCTCCCGGTACTTCACGATGCGTTCCGCCAAATAGGCCGGCAACCCGGCACGCTCCATCACATCAATGCCGGCAGTGTTGGGATCAAACGTCTCCGGATCGCCAGATGGTTCCCCGTGGAACAATTTTTGAGTATTCGGCCCATTCATGGCAATAAACGGCCTCAAGCGTTCGAAATCGGCACTGCTCAGGGTGTAAATTTTGGCCAGGTCATCCGGTTTGCGGAATCGGCCGCCTTTTTCCCGGTAGTTCAAAATGGAGCGCGCGGTTTTGGCCGACAGGCCCAGGCGTTCAAAATCGTCGGCGGTGGCCGTGTTGGGGTCAAACGGAAACATTTCCAACGGCAGCGCCAACGACGCCAATGCTGCCACAGGCCAGCGCGAGGGCAGCTCTGGGTGGCGCTCTTTTTTACTGTAAAAACGCTCCTGGATTTCCGGAAGGAGCAACGACCCCAATATGAGGGCACAGAGCAACACCGCGCCGTTGCGTTCGCGGCGGGTGAAATAAAAGGAGTGAAATAAAACGCGTTTCATGATGTGTGTTGGTTAAGGTTTAAAAAAATCTGAATTCAATAGTGCATTCGCCAGGCTCCATCACGGGCAATCTTATGACAAACAATGTTGTGTTGCAAGGCGTATTTTTCCCACTGATCCGCCGATTTTCGGCGCACAGAGCCGCCAATAACCATCGTTGCAGGCGCGTACGGAGCAGGTATGTTTTCAGGGTCAATGTCCGGACGGTCACAGATCCACCACACAGATGCCGGAGGTAACACGTCGAGCATGTCGGCCGAAAAATGGTCGTCTACCACCAGCACACTAGCGCTCGGCAGTTGCAGCAACGGGGGCGTCCAAGCTACGCCGGGTGCCACCACAGCTGAATCGGCCATCAGCGCCGTACTGTGCCGCACACCCAAGGCCCAGCGGTGCATTTGCGCAGCAAATTTCTCCTGCCGAAGCGGCATGGAATCGGCCAGGGTATAGCGGTGGCGACCCGACACCACATCCAGCAAATCGGCATAACCGGCTTGGTATACTATTAATTCGCTTTGGGTCAACCGATTATCTTCCCGCACCAAACGCACCGCCGCCAAAAAGACCAGCAAACACAGCGCACCCAACAGCTTACGGGTATTGGACGCCAGCAGCGCCGCACTCAGCAGGCCCATGATGCCATACAGCAGCCAGCCCACCCAGCCCGGGTACCAGATGCCGTCGATCATGCTGCCCGGCAAATGCTGGATGGCACTCACAGAGGTGTTCATCACCCACACCAAACCATACAGGGCTTTGCCCAACCACACCGCGCCCCAAGGCCACAGCGCGTCCAGTACCACCAGCGCCACCCCACCCCACAAAAACAGCGCGCCACCGAGCACCACCACCCAGCCGGCCAACCAGAAATACACCGGAAACTGGTGGAAATAAAACAGGCTCATGGGCAACGTGCCCAGCTGGGCAGCCACCCCCACTAAAAGCACTTTTACCGCTTCGTCGGCCACCCGGGGCAGCGCGGGCACGCGTTTGTACAGCAGCGGATAAAAAAATACCATGCCCGCCACCGCCGCGTACGACAGTTGAAAACCTGCGTCGAACAGGTAGTCCGGATCCGCCCACAACAACAAAAAAGCGGACGCGGCCAGCGTGTTCCACACCGAACCCACCCGAAACATGGCCTTTCCCAATAAAAACAGCGAAAACATCCAGGCTGCCCGCAACACTGAAGCCGAAGCCCCGGCCAGCAGGGTAAAAGCCCATACGCCCGCCAGCACGCCCAACGTTTCTACCAGCCGCTGCGCGCGACCCCGCAACCGGAGCCGCCGAAAAAACAAATACAAGCCCGCATACACAAATCCGACGTGCGTGCCCGACACCGCCAGCGCGTGCATGGAGCCGGTGTTGATGTAGGCTTGCTCCAGGTCGTCGGGCAGCTCCTCCTTGTAGCCCACCAGCAAGGCAGAGGCCACGGCCTGGGAGGCGGCGTCGGGGAAGTAGCGCTCCAGCATGCCAAGCAGCCGACTCCGTTGGGCGAACGCAGCACGCCAAACAGGCAAACCGCCGTCGCGACCCAGCACCACCACCGAATCGGCATGCACATAAGACAGGTGGTGCACGTCTTTGTGGTGCAGGTATCGGGCGTAGTCAAACGCGTGCGGGTTTCCTGGCGGCTGCGTGGGCCGGAGTACAGATTGGAATAAAAGCGTGTCGCCGTACCGCAAACCGTCCATGGAATCATTGCGGGCAATAAACAGGATGGCGTTGCCGGTGGCGGCGGTTTGCTGTTGGAGGTCGTCGGTGTTGGACAGCAAGCGCACGGGCGTTTTCAGGCGCTTGCCGGGCACTGGCGCGTCGGTCACCACAGCAGTCCAGCAGCGGCCCGGCTGCACAAGGCGAGAGAAATGCCCCGGCTGCCGCAACTCATCGTCGAAACGCGCGCGCAAATACCCTATGCCTGCGAGCAACAACACCAGCGCGCCGCCAAACAGCCAGCGCTTGCTGTACACGTATTGGATTTGGGCCATCCACCCGGCCACACAAACCGCCAAAAAGGCGACGACAGCGTGCACGGGATGAACAGCAATCGGCATGTACTCTGCCAAACCAATGCCCAGGGCAAATGGCGGCAACAGCCGTAGAAACGGATGGGCGCGGAATGGATACATAAAGCGTGCGATTGATGACAAGGCAAAAGTACCGGGGCTAAAGCGCCGTGTCAAGGGGCAAGGATATATTTATTGCAAGTTAATTTGATTATATTATATGTTCAACACATTGATTTTTAATAATTTTTATTAAATAAAGATATAGTTAGCAATGCCTGTTTTCCGGTAGATGGAACACAACTTTGGGCGTCATCAAAACGGTAAGATCAATTATCTTGTAGCAATGTGTTGTATTTTTTGTACATAAAGTATAACTTTGTGTCAATTTTTTTAACACAAAGTACAGATTTATGTACAAACGTTCCATTTTCAACGTACTCGAAACGCATTTGACGGATCACGCAGTGACGGTGATCACCGGCATGCGGCGCACCGGCAAAACGACCGCTTTGCAGTATCTGTTGGACAAGATTCCGCACAACAATAAACTTTACCTCGACATGGAGCGCCCCGAAGACCGATCCATGTTTACGCGCCAAACGTTCAACGAAACACAGGGTGATCTGGAATTCAAAGGGATTGATTTTACAAAAGCCGCTGTAATCGCCTTGGATGAAATACAACTGATCCCCGATATTGCATCATTCATCAAATACTACCACGACCATTTTCCGGTCAAATTCATCCTTACCGGCTCCAGTTCTTACTACCTCAAAAACCGCATCACAGAGAGCCTTTCGGGCCGAAAACAGATTTTTGAAATGTACCCGCTGGATTTCCCCGAGTTCCTGCTGTTTAAAAACGTGGATGCCGCGCCGCTGATCACCCAACGGATGCAGCCTTTTCGTCGGGTAGTGTTTGCTCAGTACAAATCGTTGTACGAAGAATACCTGCAATTTGGCGGATTCCCGCAGGTCGTACTTGCCGATTCAACAGACCGTAAACAAGCGATACTCCGTGACATTTTAACGTCGTACCTAGAGCTGGATGTAAAAATATTGTCTGATTATTCCGTGATTGACGATTTATTTAAGCTCGTTGGCCTGCTGGCTGCGCGCATCGGCAGCAAATTGGATTATCAGAAAATAGGGGTGCTGCTGGGCATAAGTCGGCATAAAATAAAGGATTACATACAGTTGTTTGAAATGACTTATTTCCTCCATTTGTTGAAACCTTATGTGCACAACGCTGACCGGGCGATTGCCGTGCAGCCCAAAATATTTCTGGCCGACACCGGTCTGGTGAACCAGTTTGCGCAGGTGGATACCGGGGCCTTGTTTGAAAATGCCCTGGCGCTCCAACTCCTTTCGGCCGGAAAATTGCAGTACTATCAGCGAAAATCAGGTCAGGAAATTGACTTCATTCTGAACGAACAAACAGCCATAGAAGTGAAAGAAACGCCAACCCCCTCTGACTTGAAAACCCTGCAAAGCCGCGCAGCTGACATTGGCCTATCCTATACCATGCTTGTCGGGCGTTATCCACCCGGCAATGGTTTTGCCGATTTTACCTGGGGCGGAACGGTTTTTGGAACGCAGCCTCTTGAGCGCTAACCCACATTTTTCCATAGCTTCTCCATATGAAAGCGTTCCTCATTGGCTTACGGTACCTGACTTTTATGTAATTTGGCAATTGAATTGCAAAATTACATAACATGATTGACCGCGATCTTTCTGTCCATATACAAGAGCTCCTCCAATACTATGCCATTGTATCGGTATCGGGAAGACTTCTTTAAAGGATTGACTTTTTGGGCCAACACAAGCGGCAACCCGGCCGAGCACTGTACAGTGGTCTATGGAGGCGACATTGCTTCTACCCGACTGGCGGGACAGGTGACACCCTGGAATCGGTTGAATGCCCTTGTCTAGGCAGAGCAAACCCTTCCCCAAAATTCCGCATTCCCTATTCGTCATACGTCACTTCCACCACCCCGCTCGTCGGTTTGGCCTGGCAAGTAAGGCAATACCCGGCTTTGACCTCCTCGGGGTCAAGGGCGAAGCACACCTCCATGTGCACTGTGCCGTGCAGCACCTTGGCCATGCAGGTAGAGCAGGCCCCGGCGGTGCAGGAGTAGGGCGGGTCGTATTTTTCTTTCACGAGGACGTCGAGGATGGTTGCACCGGCGGGCACGCGGGTTTCTATGCGGCGGCCCTTGAGGGTCACGACCAGGCGGGTGCCTTCGCCGCTGTCGGTGTCGCTGATGTTTTCGCCCGGTACTTGTTGGGCATTGGCGAAGTGCTCGGTGTGTATTTGCCCCGGGGCGATGCCGCGGCCCAAGAGCGCCACCTTCACCACGTCGGGCATGTTGTCGGGTCCGCAAACGAAATACACGCAATCATCGGCGGGGGTGTGGGGCGGATTATCGTCCAAAAACGCTGGCACCCGGCGTCCGTCGATGCGCCCGATTTTGCCCTGCCAGTTGACGCTGTGTTTTTTGAGCAAACCAAACAGGCCCCCGCTCTGGGTTTCGGTTTTGGGCTTGCTGAGGATGTGTTCCACGTGCAGTTGGCCCGCGTATCGTTCGGTGAGCCGGTCGAGTTCATCGCGGAAAATGATGTTGTCTTCCGAGCGGCTGCCGTACAGCAGGAACACGCTGCTCATGGGCTCGGCTTCCAGCACGGTGCGCAGGATAGACAGGAGGGGTGTGATGCCGCTGCCGGCGCCAAAAAGGTAATACGTGCGGCGTTTTTCCGGATGGATGGGCAGGAAAAACCGGCCGTCGGGCGGCGCTACATGCAGGATGTCGCCTATTTGCAGTTGATCGTGCAGGTATCCAGACACGCGTCCACCCTGCACTTTTTTGACCGTTACGGATAATTGCGGATCCAAAGGGCTGGACGACATGGAGTACGAGCGCCGCAGCTCGTGCCCGTCCAGTTCCATTTTGATCGTGATGTACTGTCCCTGCTTGTACGCAAAGGTTTCGCTCCGTTCCGGCGGAACATCCAGCGTAAATGTTTTGGCATCGGGCGTTTCTGCCGTTATTTGCGTAACTTTGAGGGGATAAAAATCCATGCGGGTCGTCTTGTTTTTTGCGGCGCAAAAATATGCCGTGGAAACAATACCCACTCGTTTTGGTTGCAAGTGATCCAAAAACAAACAATTCCACCTGCTTTCACCATGAAAGACTTGAAATACCTTTCTGCCTATCTCCTCCCCCTCAGCGCGGTACTGGCCCTCACGCTGCCCGGCGGTTGGCGTTGGGCCACGGTCATCCTGGCGTTTGGCATCCTGCCTGTCCTCGAACTGTGGACGCCCGCCTCTGCCGAAAACGCCACACCCGATGAGGAAGCACGCCGCAGTGGCCGGTGGTTTTTCGATCTGCTCCTGTACCTCAACCTGCCCGTGGTGTACGCCACCCTGGCAGCTTACCTGATGGTGGCCACAGGGGTAGACCTGTCCTTGATGGAGCGCCTCGGGCTTACGCTGAGTGTCGGCATCGTCATGGGTGCCAACGGCATCAATGTGGCGCACGAACTGGGGCACCGCGAACGCCGCTTCGATCAGTTTTGGGCCAAGGTGCTGCTGCTGCCCACCCTGTATCAGCATTTTTACATTGAGCACAACCGCGGTCACCACAAATACGTGGCCACGCCGCAAGACCCCGCCACCGCGCGCCGAAACGAATCGTTGTACGCATTTTGGGTGCGCTCCGTCAGCCAAAGCTGGTTGGGCGCCTGGCGACTCGAACACCAGCGCCTCACCGCCGCGCAGCTACCCGTGTGGAGCTTGCACAACGAAATGCTGCGCTTCACCCTGGCCCAGCTCGTATACCTCGGCACGGTCGCCTGGGTATTTGGCACAGCGGGCCTGCTGGCCGCCATCGCCGTTGGCGTGGTATCGTTCCTGCTCCTCGAAACCATCAACTACATCGAGCATTACGGTCTCCTGCGCGCACAACTGCCCAGCGGCCGCTACGAACCCGTAAACCCTGCGCACTCCTGGAACAGCGACCACGAGCTGGGCCGCATTTTTCTGTACGAACTCACGCGCCACAGCGATCACCATTTCAAAGCCACGCGCAAATACCAGGTATTGCGCCACCTCGACGAAAGTCCGCAACTCCCGTTTGGTTACCCCACCTGCATGCTCATCGCGGTGGCGCCGCCCCTGTGGTTTCGTTTGATGAACCCGATCCTCGACCGGAAGTAGGTCCGGCCTGTTATGCAACTCAGCAAAATAAAAGACGCCCTGAGCGCCTACGCCCAATGGCTCAACCGCCTGAAAGACCATCCCGAGGCGTACTGGTGGGAAACGGTGCAGGGTTTTCAGGCCAACTGGAACGTGGAGGTCATTGATCCCGCCGCCATGTTCGAGCGGGCCATCGACAACAGCGTGACCCGCCGCCCCTGGCAAACGGAAAACTGGTATCCCAAACGCATGATGACCCTGTTTTGGCAAACGGAGCCCCAGACCGTGCGCTGGATGTTCGACGACCTGTTCAACGAAACCAAAGACCCGGAAGCGCGCATCGGCCGCTTCCTGTTTGGATGCGATACCCTGCTGGCCGACTACCGCCGCGCCCACCCCACCAAAGTGGAGAACAACCACTACCACGACGATTACCGCATGATCGGCCTGTACCTTGCCCTGCGTTACCCGGAAGCATATGCCCCATATGACTTCGAGGCGTTCCAACACACCATGGCCTTCCTGAACGCGCGCGACCAGCCCCGGCAAAACGACCTGCCACGATACAACAAGGTGATGCGCACCCTGCAAATGTTCATCGATAAAGAGCCTTTGGTTGAATCCAACTTTACCCGTCTGCTGAATCCGCGCATGCACTTTACCGGACGATCGCTGCTTCCTGCCGCCGACCTGTGTCGCTTTATAAAAACGCATATGGTTTAGCCGTAGTCCGTCAATACGTTTCCTGAACGGTCACTAATCCAGCTTGGATTTTACGGGTTAAAAAGCTCCATTTTCACGTCGTCAATCAAAATCGGCTTACTGCTTTCGGCATGCCAGAAATATACTAAGACCGAGTCAAATTTTTTCTCAGGCAAGCGCACATCGATGTATATGGTTTTGGTTTCGCCCTGATTCATCAGGCGTTGCACCCGAATCAACTTTTCTTTTACCTTTTGGTCGCCATCCATAAACCGGACGATAAACTGCGTCATGCGCCAGTTGTCCCACTCTTTTTCCCGAACATGAATGAGGGCCGAAGCACGGAGCCATGTGGACGCTCCAGGCGTCAGGGCAACGCGCCATTGTGCCGTATTTTGTTTTTCTGTATTCAAATATTCTGAAAAAGAGCCGCTTATGGCCGGATACGGATTGTTGGCCAAAACGCTGTCTTGTTCAAAATTGGTTTCAAAAATGCTGCGCACATGTTGGCGTTTTCCACGAAAAAGCTCCGATGTGTCGTATAATTTAATGGTTTCCGGATCCACTTCGTAGCGCCCCACCACGGCCCAAAAATATGCCCTCGTCATGTTGTAAGGATCAATGAGTCCACCCCGGTGCGCCTGGTGAGTCCACCAAATGTTGTAATATACAAACAGCGCAAACAGTGGGTAAACAACCCATTTTCGCCAGGCTGCTTTGTCAAGTGTTTCCAAAAAAGCCGCAAACGGAAAGGCCCACACGGCATAACTTTGCACCATCGCCCGGCCGCCGTACCACCAAATGTCCCACGCCGTTACGATGTACAGGTTGATCAGGCTAAACAACACAACCGGCCAAACCTGTATGCGCTGCCGCACAAGCGGGATACAGCCTAGGATAGCAAAAACCATCATCGGTGTGTAAACCAGCCAACCGCAACGATAGCTGAACACGTAATCTTTCACATGCGGATGAAGCCAACTAAATCCCTGATCTTCATAACTGTATACCAGCCAATGGCCGGAAGCGTATTTCCAGTACGCCAGTTGAATAAACCCGACGCTAGCTGTTACCACCGCCGCCAATGCATAATACGACAGGTTTTTTACAAGAAACGCATACCGCTCCGTCAATCCACGCCAGGAAGACACGCCCCATAATGCCGGAATGATCACCGAAATGATGTCAGTGGGCCGAATCAACGCACAAATGCCGCATGTAAATCCGATGGACGCTGCACGCTGCAAAGACGGCGATTGGTAAAAACGCTGAGATAGCACCATCAGAATGGCGTACCACGTGAACAACCAATTGTGGGTCATAGCGCTGTCTACAGCTGCAAAGTTGAGGTAGTTGGTGCCCAGTGCGTACAGCAGCAGCAACAAGGCCACTGTTTTATCCTGAAAATATTCCAGCAGTATACGCCTCAAAAACCATAAGCCCAGAAAACACCACAGCACACTGCCTACCTGCACCGCCAACTGATACGGGGGCGAAAACCCGTCGGCAGGAAAGCCTAACGACGGTGCCAGAACATGTGCCAGAAGGAAGTACGGCATATACATGATCGCCATGCCTGCCGAATACTTGAATATGTAACGTCCGTTTTCCGGATGCCTAAACGCCTGTGCAAAGAAAGGCGTGGAATGGTACTTTTCCTGGATTGAATCCTTGAACGTCAACGCCACCGGATCCCCGTAAATCAAAAACGCTGGCAGATAGTAGTAATAGCCCGAAACATCCCAGCCTATCGTTGCTTCCGCTTGCGGCTGCTGCCACCGTGGATAATACACAAACGACGTCCACAAAATAATAACGTAGCAAAACAACAAGGCATACAAAGACAACTGTTTCATTTCAACCGGTTTAGTGCGGGCAAAAATAGCAGAATTACTGCGCACCGCCATACCTTAGCAGCACCAACCGCAATTTATTCCGGAACTCCGAAGGAATCAGGCACTCTTCGGTGTTGAGCTGCAGGGCGTCGCGAAAACGCAGGCGCATGCCCTGGCCCACGGTGTTCAGCACGCTGTTGCGGTCAAACTCACCCATTGGGCTGACCACGTATTCGCTGCAAGTGTTTTCGTAGCGAATTTCGTCGTTGAACAGAAAACTCAGCTTATCGGGGCGTTGAAACAGGTAGTAGGATGAAAAAATGCCGTCGTCGTCCTGCGAATATTGTTTTTTGTGGAGTACGGTTTTCCAGTCGGGTTGCCCGTCGGGCTGAAAAGCGATGAGAAACAGGTCGTCGTAATAGTAATCTACAATCATGTTCATGCCGTCGCGCCACATGCCTCTTCCAGTGGTGGCACCGCGCTGAATTTCGTGGAAGCGTTCACAGATGAGCACCAGCCCGCCGTCCATACGCGGTATCAAGTGCTGCACCGCTGCATCGGTTACGCCCTTGGTGTCGTCGTCGGTGTCGCGGCGGCGCAAAATGGACAGGAACTGGTCATCAAACGGTTCGTAGTGTATGACTTGCTTCGTGTTGGCCGGATCATAACTCAGGTAAAATGCGCCGTTGATGCGTTCCCGGTTCTTATCGCCGAACAAACCCGCACCCACCACGCGGTGCTGGCCGTTGTCGTACATGAATTTCACGTCGCGGGTGAAACTCTCGGGCAAACTGATCGTGGCGCTCTGGTTGCGGTTGCTCCGGCCCATTTCCGTCAGGTACATGCTGTGTTCGTTGAGCCGTGACCGCCGGTTGTTCATTTCCGAAAACATAAAAAATTCGCCCCCATTGCCCACCACAATGCCTTTGACATTGACAAAATCAAACTCCTCCCGCAGGGCCAGCACCTCGTCCCAAAGCACAGTCATTTTATTCAGGTGAAAACAGGTGGCCTCCAGAGTGCTGGCCTCTGTGCGGTTGAAAACCACAAAACAGTTGCGGTCGTCGCTGCGCACATAATTCAACAGCGGGGGCGAGAAAAAACGCTCGCCGTAGTCTTTCATCATCATCGAATCGATGAGGTTGGCGCCCGGATCGTATTTGTGCACCCGCAGTTGAATCCGGTTGCGTACTTTGGTTTTAAAAATGACGGAAAAATCGTTTTTACCGGGTACCACGGCCAGGATTTGCAAGTCGCGTTTTTCCAGGTCGTCTAATTTTTTGCTCCACGACAAGCGCATTTGCGCATCGAAAGCCTGCACCTCAAATTCTTCGTATTTGTCGCGAAACAACAAAATGCGGTCGCGCAAACGCCCGATCAACTCATAACCATAATCGTTTCGGATGCTCAGGGGGTCAGATATCATGACTGTTTGGGCGGAGGCCAACTGGCCAAACAGGCATAAAATCAGGAAAGCGTAGCGAAATTGTTGTTGCATGTGTTGTATGTCTATTGCAGTGGAACGAATCCTACCAATAACGACAAAAAAGGAGTAATTTTGTTATCTTTGTACTTCTTTCTGACAAAAAATTCATGCATGGATGCTACTGTTTTGCGCGCGCCACTAAAAAACGTAAAAGCGGAGGACTTGATCGAATGGCAAAAGCAATATCCAAAGGCTGACTTAATCGTATCCTTACACGATGAAATGCCCACAATGGGCATGGACGAAGATCGTTTTTGGCAGCTGATTGGCCTGCTGGATTGGTCGAAAGAAGGCGACGATAAAGCTGTGGTGGAACCAATTGTTGAAATATTAACCCATTCATCTTTTACGGACATTTATGGGTTTCATGACCAGCTTTCTGCTAAATTATTTGCGTTGGATCAGCAACTTTTTGCAACACAAATTGGAGAAGACGCCTATAAGCCTGACGCTTTTTTTTCTGTAGATAACTTTTTGTATGCGCGTGCATGTGCTGTTGCCAATGGACGAAATTTCTATGAGTCGGTGCTCACTAACCCTACACTCATGCCCAAAGACTTGACCTTCGAAGCCCTGATCCATATAGCATCAGACGCTTACAGACGAAAAACGGGTAACCATTTTGAGTATTTTCCGGTGTATAATATTGAAACTTATTCAAACGAAGCCGGTTGGCCGGTGTAATCAAGATGTCCAATCACGGAAATTCAAAGAAAAACAGTAACCCTCAACACCTTTACGCGATTTACGACAAAAAGGAGAACGAGGTTTTCAAATATGGAATCAGCGATAAACCAATTGATGAAGATGGTCTTTCAAATCGCATCCGCGAGCAAGTGACTTTTCTGAACCACATCAATGGCTGGCTGCGTTTTTTTGCTAAAATATTGCTTTTCGACATACCAGGAAAGGCCAAGGCTTCGGAAATAGAAACGGAGTACATCGACGCATTTTTTGATGAACATGGCCGATATCCAACTGGCAACAGGCGCAGGCGGTCATAGCACCCATGCTCCCATAATATCCACCCATATTTAGCTTTTTCTTGTATTTCTATGCACATCTACATCCTCCACGGACCCAACCTCAACCTCGTCGGCCAACGGGAACCGGAGGTGTACGGACACCGAACTTTTGATTCGTTCCTGTTGGCGTTGAAAGCGGATTTTCCGCAATTGGACATCACCCTTTTTCAAAGCAACCACGAAGGCGCGCTCATCGACAAGCTGCACGAAATCGGTTTTTCAGCCCAGGGCATCATCCTCAACGCGGGCGCCTACACCCACACGTCCATTGCACTGGCCGACGCGGTGGCCGCCATCACCAGCCCGGTGGTGGAGGTGCACATCAGCAACGTGCACGCACGCGAACCATTTCGGCAGCAATCGTATATGGCACCGCACTGCCGGGGCGTCATCAGCGGGTTTGGGTTAGAGGGTTATCGGTTGGCTGTACAGTTTTTTTTGAAAACTTGACAACTTTAAAAAGTTGTCAAGTTTAGCACTTACCCATCACTCCTGCAATTTCACTTCGAACAACCCCTTTTCCAAAATGATCGTATCCGGATTATTGGGATTAATTTTTGGGCGATTGGGGTCTATGTACAATTTTACCTTAAATGATCCACTGTATGTGCCTGAATTGGAGTGAATACTTGTTATTTCCACACAACTCCATATCGAGTCTTCAACAACAAGGTAAATATCTTCCAAAACGTCACCATCGTCAGCTCGTGTAAAAAACTGTGCGCCAACCAATCCGTCATCTAAATTTGGTGACGTATCAAAAAGAGCGTGTGTAGCTATATTGGTCGGAATTTTATACAAGGCAAGCCTTTGTCTGATTATACCTTGATTATTGAAATAGTCGAACAAAAGATTGTAACTATTTTCGTTTGTAAATTTATTCTGTTTCATGGCTACTTTTGTAATCCATTTTTCGCCATTTTTCAATGCATAAGCAGTGCCTGAGTAATAATTAGGGCTTATGGATTCGTTTTTACTGCATGAAAAGAGCAAAAAAAGTATTGTTCCTGTTATGGGAATGATATTGTTTATCATAATTGAAGTTTTGTTGCTTGATCAAAATTTAGTCCTTGAAATTGAAAACCTGGAAACCAAAATCAGTTTAGTATTTGAGCAACTTCGCTATTTTTGTAATTCCTGTATCCGATGTTATTTTTAAAAAATATGTCCCAGGCAATAA
>JBMOHO010000065.1:0-13856 GCA_049317805.1 Saprospiraceae bacterium | reverse complement strand
AGCAAGCAGCGCGCCCAGCAGGGCAAACAAAAAAGCGCCGGCAATGCTGGCCAAGATGATGATGCTGCGTTTTGGACGGCTTTTTAACATGGGCACTTCGGCGTGTTCCACCACCAGCAGGGCCGGAATATCGGTGTTGTAGGCCGAGCGAATTTGATTGTACCGCTCCAGATCAAACGTAAGCTGCTTGCGCGCCTGGTAGTGCATGTCTTGCAACACCGCCATGGTGGGGATCATTTCATTCACCCTTCTCAGCGAGATGCGATCCGACGATGGGTCGTCTGTTTTAATCACCCGTTTTAGTTCTTCATACGCCTTGAGGTTGGCCCGGATGTACGAAATGGTGTCAGGCGGAATCAAGGGATCCACACTGAGCACGTCGAGGCGCGCCTTGGTACGGGTAATTTCCGATTCGGCGGTGGCCAACTGGCTCGACAAGGAGCCACTGACGGCCCCCGGGTCGAACACATTGCTGGATGACTGGATGAACCGGATGCTGTCTGCCAGCATTTTCAGTTCGGCGCTTTTGCGGGTCATGTTGTCTTCGAAGGCCGCCAATAGTTTGACCTGGCTTTCTTTATTCAGGCGCTGTGCGATGTAGTTGACTTTGTCTCGCGCCACATTGGCCATAGCGGCGGCCATTTGAGGGTCGGTGTCCTCAATATTGATTTCCAGGGCGTCGTTTTTATTTTTCAAAGCGCTGTACAAATTGAGAAAACGCTGGCGCACTTTATACGGTCCGAGTCTGGCGGTGGAGTCTATGCCGTAATGGTTATACAGGTTGAATTTATACACCATGAAGTCCACCAGTTCATTGCTGTTGGCTACTTCGGCCAAACGGTCAAGGTCACGGTCGCCCCCGTAATAGTCGGTTACCTGTCCGGTGTACCCGAAAATGAGTTCAGGATTGGCTAATCGCGGGCTGGTGGGATAAAAGATGGTGGTAGCTCGGTAGTAGTCTTTGAGAAAAAGGGAAATGCCTACGCTGACCACGGCGGCCAACAAACAAAAGTTTCGAATGGGTTTGCGCCAACGGTAGAGGTTTTGCAAAACGCCAATCAGATTATCGCGATTCTCCATACATTTCTATAAACACTGTTTCAAAGCACAGCGGTGGTTTTGTTTTAGCGGCGCAAAGGTAAACAAAACAAGAGCTACCCGTACCATTCGGGCAGCTCCTGTGCAGAACGAAAATATACCATGAAACGCTGCCTTGTGGCAAGGTTTCTAAAATCTAAGCGTAACTGGAAAGCTCCATGACAAAATCAGGCGCTTCCAACCGATCCAGCAATTGCGCCTCGCCGGGAGCAAGGTCAGCGTCGGCCATCAGAGATTTGGCATTCCGGAAAGCATCCAAGGCACCGTCCATGTCCTTAAGGGCAGCCAATGATTTGCCCAACAGGATGTTGGCGCGGTGGCGGCGACGAAAGTTTGGGTCGTCTTCCACAAATTTGCGGCGCAAAAACAATTGCAGTTCTTTAATGGCTTCAGCGTATTGCTTCAAGTGGAACAGGCACTCGCCCTTTTTCAGGCGCGCAAGCCAGTACACAGGCTGAAGCGCCAAAGAGCGCTTGATGGCGTAGTCGAAATCTGAAGCGGCGCCGTCCCAATCGTTTTTGATCATTTTGACCTTTCCACGAGAGTAGTAGGCGTCCGGGTTTTCAGGGTTGAGGTCAATGCTCTTGGCAAAATCGTGCAAGGCATCGTTAAAGTTCTTCAGTTTGTAGTTCACATAACCACGGCGCTCGTAAGCCAGGGCGTGCCGGGCGTACTTGTCTATGGCCCTACAAAGTGCGGCGGTGGCTTCCGTTTCCTGACCTTCCTGGCCAGCCAGCACACAGCCTTTGCGAAATTCCGTTACAGCAGCCTTTTCGGAAACAGGTTCAATCTGTGTCACACCCAGCAAGTGGCCATTATCAAGGCACCAGGCGCCAATAGATCCGGCAATGGCAAACTGCGACAACTCCTGCAACAGTGCTGCGGTGCTGCGCCATTGTTTCTCGGTACCCATGATCGTGCCGTTTGGAACCGTGAGGGTAAACGCTTCCAAATCAAACACCAACTCCGGCTTGAACAAAATGTCGGCCTTAAAATAGGTCTCAATTCTGGTATCCCAATGGCGCAATACCATATCAAAGGTGCGCTGGGAGCCAAACTCCAGGCGACCTTTAAAAATAAGTTTAAGAGACGAAGGGCCGATCATGTTTCCTGCTGTTTATTGTTCAAAAAAATAAAGCGACAATCCCTTTACTTCAATAAGCGTGTTGCGCTGTACTGAAGTTCCGTTAATAGCCACAAAATATAGGTTGGGTTGCCTTTGAAGGGAAAGCCGGTTCTTCACTGCAAAAAACCAGCCAAAAGGCTTTTTTAACCACAAGGGTTACAAAGGTACCGCCTTTAATTTTGTCGGGCAAGCTGCAAATGCTTTTTTTTAAAAAAAATTTATTGTTTGACGCGCAAAAAATTAATTTAATTTTGCATCCCTGCTCTTTTCATAAATAATTGTTAAAAATACGCCATACTTGTGGGGGAAAAAAATTGACTGCGTCATTCCATAACACAAAATTTTTTTTGTTTATGGGCACCAATTCCTTGCTAACACACCTATTTAAAACAAATAAATTCAATATGCACAAGCCCTGGGACAAACGGCTTTTTGATTACCTGTACGAACAACTGGAACGATACCCTCAGGAGAAGTCCGTTGGCGACCACGGCCCCAACGGGTGGCAATACTGGTCGACACAAATGCTTGCCGACATCGTACAACAGACCTCTTTCGGCCTGATGCAAGCCGGCATTCAACCCGGCGACCGCGTGGCCACCGTCGTGTACCGCACCAGCCCCGAATGGGTTGCGTTCGACCTCGCGCTGCTGCAAATAGGGGCGCTCAACATACCCATGTATCCCACCATTAGCCCAAGAGAATATGCCTACATCCTCCAGGAGTCGGGCGCCCGTTTTTGTGTGGTAGGCGACCAGCCGCTGTACCTCAAAGTGCTCAAAGCGCAGGAGGAATGCCCTTCCCTTGAATCCATTTACTGTTTTACAACCATTGCGGAAGCGCCTCATTGGACGGCATTACACGCGCCTACTGGTGATGCCGACGAACTCAAACGCCGCATGGACGCCATTCAACCCGGCGATTTGGCCACGGTGATCTATACTTCGGGCACCACAGGTAACCCCAAAGGCGTCATGTTGAGCCACCGCAACATTGCTTACAACACCGAGTCGTTGCGAAGTATGACGCCATTTACGCCGGGAGATCGGGTACTCAGTTTTTTGCCGGTCAGCCACATTTTTGAACGCGCAGCCGTATATTATTACCTGGGCGTGGGCGCGCAGGTTTCGTTTACCGACACCTTGAATCTTGGCGGGGAAAAAGGCGACTTCCAGGCCATACAGCCGCATTACTTTGCCGCTGTGCCCCGTTTGCTGGAAAAGGTATACGATAAAATATTGGCTACCGGTCAAGCACTGAAATCCCCGAAGCGCAATATTTTTTTATGGGCATTGGGCCTCGCCGACCAGTGGGATTTCGACCAACGCCCGGGCCTTTTCCGTCAAATACAACTGGCGCTGGCCGACAGGCTGGTGTATGCCAAATGGCGTGAGGCGCTCGGCGGGTGCATCAAGGGCGTTTTTCTGGGGGCAAGCGCCTGCCCGGTGCGCATCATGCGCACGTTCAACGCCGCCAGCATACCCATTCGAGAGGGCTACGGCCTCACAGAAGCGGCACCGGCATTGTCGTTCAGCCGTTTTGAGGCCGGGGGCGCCATGCTCGGTACCGTCGGACCGCTGATGGACGAAACGCGCATTTTGCTCGACCCCGATCCATCGTACAGGGAAGGCGAAGGCGAAATCCTGGCCCAAAGCCCCGGGGTCATGCTTGGATACTACAAACAACCGGACAAAACCGCAGAAGCCCTGGTGCAACGCAATGGAGAAACCTGGCTGGCTACAGGCGATATTGGCCGTTTGGTGACCAAACCCAATGGACGAACCTTTTTGCAAATAACCGACCGCAAAAAAGAACTGCTTAAAACCAGCGGAGGCAAGTATGTGGCCCCCGGGCCTATTGAAGTGGCCCTCAAAGAACACTATCTGGTGGAACACGCCATTGTTGTTGGCGAAAACCGAAAATTTGTGTCGGCCATCATTGTACCAAATGAAGATGGCCTGCGCGACTGGTGCAAAAGACACCACGTTACCTGGACCAACTTTGCCGAAAATGTCAGGCATCCGGCAGTACACAAGCGGTTTCAAATGCTGCTTGAACGCGTTAACCCCCAGTTTAGCCAGGTCGAACAAATTAAAAAGTTCACCCTCGTACCAGGACCTTGGGAGGCGGTGAAGGCCGACGGGGCCGACGCAGAACTGACGCCCACACTCAAACTGAAGCGACGGGTCATCCTGGAAAAATATGCGCAGGCAATAGACGACATGTACGCGTAAACTGAGCCGACGGCGCTTCAACTGAATCTGTCCTTTTGCGTTATGCCTTTGTACCGAAAAGGATTATTCCATGTTGCCACGTCTTGTTTTTGCTTGTGTCGCCTTACTCCTCTTTTTAGCCGCAGCCGTGGGACCCGACCCCCTGCCCGCCTGGGCTACCTACATACCCCAAGCCGTACAGCGCGCTGGTGATCCGGCAAAAGGCTATCAGTACCTGGTCTATGGCGATTATGTGAGCTCCGGCGCACCCTTGGGCGCTTTTCGGAAATTCCTGGGCAAACGCGAAGTAAACGATCTGGGCCGAACAGGCGACAGTCAGGGCATTCCTTTTGCCTTTAACGTGGTGAATACGGCGGAAGGTGCCAAAATGGTGGCTCCTACCTGCCTGACTTGCCACGCTCAAATGCTTATGGACACCCTGGTAATCGGTCTGGGTACCATTTCAAGCGATTATTCCTCCAAACAAAAAGGCGTCGGTTTGGCCAAAGCGGTATTCAGCATGCAATACGGCAAAGATTCGCCCGAAATGGCCGCGTTTGCGCGCACCCTGAGGGCACACGAAGCGCTTTCGGGGCGCATTGTCACAGAAGTACCCGGGGTAAATCCGGCAGATAAAATATTCGCGGTGCTGTCAGCTTATCGGGATCCGCATGACCTGCACTGGCTGGAAAAACCGCAATTTGAAATCCCGAAAGAGGCGCTCCCTACCGACGTGCCGCCCTGGTGGAATGTGAAAAAGAAACACATGCTGTATTATAATGGTCTGGGCAGGGGCGACTTTGCCCGGCTCTCCATGGCTTCCGGACTGTTAACCATGACCGACAGCACAGAAGCGCGCCGCATCGACGGCCATTTTGCCGACGTGATGGCCTGGATCAACACGCTTGAGCCGCCGAAATACCCCTATCCTGTTGATCTGCCTTTAGCCGAACAAGGAAAAGTTATTTTTGAAAAAACATGCTCCAAATGCCACGGTACCTATGGCGAAACAGACACCTACCCCAATCTGGTCATTGATGTGGAAAAAGTGGGCACCGACCCCCTCCTTGCCCAGGTATACCACCGGTATCCAGAATACCATACCTGGTTCAACAACAGTTGGTTTGCCGCCGACTCCAATGCGGTGTGGGCGCGCCTCTTGCCCACAAACGGCTATGTGGCACCGCCTTTAGACGGCATTTGGGCCACTGCTCCTTACTTTCACAATGCTTCTGTGCCCACCGTGTGGGATGTACTGGATAGTAATAACCGTCCTGCATACTGGGAACGGCCAACAGAAAACCTGGAATACAACTCCGAACGGCTCGGCTGGCGTGTGGAGCTACATGATAAACGCAAAAACGCCAATACATACGACACCAACCTGCGCGGTTATGGCAACCAGGGCCATCCATTTGGCGATAAACTGAACCCAGAAGAGCGCAAAGCCCTCATAGAGTATCTAAAGACCCTTTAATCAAAATCCGAAATCCCAAATCCCAAATCCGAAATCCGAAATCGACTTATCCGTCTGTGCTCAAAATCTTGACTTCCACCCGCTGATTTTTGCTGCGGCCTTCAGGTGATTCATTGGACGCAATGGGCATTTTCCAGCCGTAACCCTTGTATTGCACCCGATATGCCGGTACCCCGTTGGAGACGAACCAGTCCGCAACCGATTTGGCCCGTTTGGTAGACAACTCCAGGGCAAACTGTTCCGCTGCGCGGTTATTGGTATGGCCACCCACTTCAACCACCACTTTAGGATTGGTTTTCAGAAAAGTCAGGATGTTTTCGAGCGCCTCTTCTGCCTCGGGTTTAATGTCACTCTGATCTGCTTCGAAATACAGTTTTTCGATGCGGATGATGTCGCCTTTTTTGATGCTTTTTTCCGGGATAACGGCAGAGTTGACCACTATGGGCGCTGAAACGGGCGGTTTTGTCACGCTGGTGCCGCTTTTAGAATTGGACGCAGCAGGCTTTTTTACAGTAGGGGTTGTGGTGTTGACCGGCTTTTTGGTAGGCTCTGTACTGGCGGCCATGGGCGGCATTTTCAAATTGCAATCCAGCTCTTTGATGGGCGACAGGTTGTCGAGCAGGATGTTGCCGTTGTACGCAAACAAATTGGGCTGAACGTAATACGCCTCAAACATCAGGTGGGTATAATCGCCTTTTTTGGGTGCCAGGCGCACGTTGGCGGGCAACCACCGATGGTGGGTGATGTCAGCCGACTCCCACAGCACCTCCCGTTTATCGCAAAAACCATAGCCGCCCCAGATGATCAGTTTCAGGGGCCGGGTGTAGTTGGTTTGTTGGCCGGTGGTTCGGCTCAGGCTGATGTATATTTCAGACCGGCAGAGGTCGATGGTCATTTCATAGCAATTGTTTGCTTTGAGCGGGCGACTCAAGCGTTGGGCGACCGCTTCCCAGGTATCGTTGTCGCGTGCAACCAACCCGAGGTAAGTATCGCCATGGCTGGCGGGTTTGCTGACGGAAAAAAAGCCCGGCTGAATGTCCGGAGGCGATTCGGTCACCTTCCCGCAATCGTACCAACCCACCGGCGCTTCACCACTTTTGGGTAGATCCTCAAAAGACGAGTTGACGAAATGGATCAAATTGCTTTGCGCAGCAAGGCAAAACGGAAATAATAGTACCGGGATAAACCCCAATGTTCGCAGACAGTGCATGTACAATCGGTAAGTGATCGGTTGTTGCATCATGGAGATGCAACTAACCGGATATGACGATGCCCGAAGGCCCGATTTTTCACACATAACGCAACAAAGACCGCTTATAATGTGCTTGGTTGCTTATTTAAAGGCTTCCAGACCCGTAATATCGTGTCCGGTGATCAGCAAGTGGATGTCGTGCGTGCCCTCGTAGGTCAATACGGTTTCCAGGTTCATCATGTGGCGCATGCAGGGATACTCGTTGGTGATGCCCATGCCACCGTGAATTTGACGCGATTCGCGCGCTATTTCCAGTGCCATCATCACGTTGTTGCGCTTGGCCATGGATACTTGTGCGGGGGTTGCTTTCCCTTCGTTGGCAAGGACGCCGAGTCGCCAGGCCAACAATTGTGCTTTGGTGATTTCGGTGATCATTTCTGCCAGTTTCTTTTGCGTCAGCTGAAAAGCGCCGATGGGCTTGCCAAACTGTTCGCGTTCTTTGGAATACCGCAGCGCGGCGTCGTAACAGTCTAACGCAGCACCGATTACACCCCAGGCGATGCCATAACGGGCCTTGGACAGGCAGGAAAGCGGTCCGCGCATGCTGGCCACTTCCGGGAGCACATTTTTCTTGGGAACGCGCACGTCTTCAAACACCAGTTCGCCGGTGATGGATGCGCGCAGCGACCATTTGCCGTGTATTTCCGGGGCCGTAAATCCTTTCATGCCTTTTTCCACAATTACACCGCACACTTTGCCTGCTTCGTCTTTGGCCCACACCACGGCGATGTCGGCCACAGGAGAGTTGGTGATCCACATTTTGGCACCGTTGAGGATGTAGGCGTCACCGTCGTCTTTCAGGTTGGTCACCATGCCCGATGGGTTGGAACCGTGATCGGGTTCGGTTAGGCCAAAACAACCGATAAAGTCACCGTTGGCCAATTTGGGCAGATAGTGTCTTTTTTGCTCTTCTGAACCGAATTTATAAATGGGGTACATCACCAGCGAGCCCTGAACAGAAGCCATGGAACGGATGCCCGAGTCGCCCCTTTCCAGTTCCTGCATGATGATGCCGTAGGAAATCTCATCCATGCCGCCACAACCGTATTCTGCGGGAAGCGACGGGCCAAAAGCGCCGATTTCCGCCAGCCCCTTGAACAAATGCGTAGGACAGGCAGCGCGGTTGGCATAATCCTCGATAATAGGGCTCACTTCGGCTTTCACCCAATCGCGCACGGCGTCGCGGGCCAACAAATGTTCGGGGTTGAGCAGGTCATCCACACCATAATAGTCGTGGTGTTGGTAGCGGTCCTCGCGGGCAGTACGGGGAGCATGGGCAGTGGTGATGCCGTTTTCTTGAAATTCGGTTCCCATAATATGGCTTGTGCTGATTTTGGATGCAAAAGTAACAAAGAAAGGGTTGAGAAGTTGAGAAGTTGAGGAGTTGAGGAGTTGAGGAGTTGAGGAGTTGAGAAGTTGAGGTTACCAAGACCAGTCGTCCATATTTTCAAGGGGTTTGGTTGGCACGCTGCGTTTGGTCTCAACCCGTTGTTTTTGGCGTTCGAGTACCAGGCGGGCCAATCCGACGTTTACCGGTTCAATGGCACCGGGGTGCATAACGGGGCGGATTTTCGATTCGAGCACGTCTAAACGGTACAAAAGGCTCATCAGGTACTCCGGTTGGGTTTCCAACAGGTCGCCAATGCGTTGAGCCAACAAAGCCAACAGCGCGGCTTCGTCGGTTGGCATCACCGCATCGTCCATTTCAAAAGAAGCCTTCAGCAACGCAGCCTCTTCGGACAAATCAATATTGTTCATGCATACAAATATACAACAATTTGCCTAAACGGAACGCCACAAAAGGTTATAGTTCCTCCCGCCGCAATATTTGGGCCATGCGGATGTTGCGTTTTTCAAATTCTTCGCGCAGGGCTTCAAACATGTAATCGAGGGTGGCGCTGTACTGTTCACCGGTGGTTACCCATGCTATTTCCACCTTCATATCGTCGCGGCTGATGTCTGTGATCACCACTTCGGGTTCCCGGCCTTGCACGCGCCACGGATTGCGTGCTTCGGCAGCCACGGCAGCTTCACGCAAGTCGGCTATGCTCGTAGAAGCGTCCACAATCATTTTTATTTCGGCCGACACCACGCTGTGTTGCACCATATTTTCAATGATGCCCTCCGTCATTTTGCCATTGGGTACAATCAGTCGAATGCCGTGTTCACTGATCATTACGGTATTGAAAATGTTGATTTCATCCACACGCCCCAGCCGCTCATCCACGCGCACCCAATCGCCTACCCGGTAAGGCCGCAAGAGCAAAATGAGGATACCGGAAGCAAAATTGCCCAGGCTGCCCTGCAAGGCAAGGCCCACGGAAAAGGCCAGGGCAGAAAAAACGGCGATGAACGACGTGGTTTCCAGGCCCACCTGCCCGGCAACCACCAGCAACAAGCCAATCTTTAACAGGATGTCTATGAAAGATACCAGAAACGGACGAAGGCTGTCGTCTACATGCCGGCTTTTCATAAATGTATTGAATAAATTGGTCACTCGGCGGATGATCCAGAATCCGATGACCAGCAGCAAAATGGCCGAAGCCAGCTTTGGGCCGTAAGCCAAGGCAAAATCGACTATGCGGTCGATGTACGTTTTGGTTTCCATAAAGCGTTAAAAGAGCGGAGTTGGGCGGTTATTCGTTTACTTTGAGCGAAATATCTGCAAAGGTGTAAAGGTATTTCGTTTCCAATCCCGATTTTTGCACACATTTTTTTTCGACGACCACTTTATTATATGAAACAACTTTTTCCGGCAGCCTTGCTGCTCCTGCTTCTGGCCTTTTCTTGTACCCGAAAGGCTTCCGACAGCCTGACCCGTTCACCACAAGCTGCGCAAGAGCCGGACAAGTGGGACAACATGGGCAAGCCCTCCATTGTAGATCCAGAGGTCGTCGATGAAGAATACGTGTTGAACCCGCCGGTGGTTACGCCTGACGAGCCCATCCTGGCCGATTCCCTCGCGCCTTACAATCCGTCCAATACCTTTGAGCACGACCTGCTGCACACCAAACTCGAACTCTCTTTCGACTGGTCTAAAAAACGCGCCAACGGGGTGGCCACCCTTACCCTGAAACCCTGGTTTTACGCTACCGACAAACTCACCCTCGATGCCAAAAACTTTGACATCCACCAGGTGACCATGCAAGGGCAACAAACACCCCTGAAATACAACTACAACAACAGCCAGATCACCATAAACCTCGGCAAAACGTACTCCCGTAACGACCCCTTCACCGTCGTGATCAACTATACCGCCAAACCCGACGAACGCGAATCGTTTGGCGGCTCCAGCGCCATCACCAGCGACAAAGGACTTTATTTCATCAACGCCGACGGTGCCGTAGCGGACAAGCCCCGTCAAATATGGACGCAGGGCGAAACCGAGAGCAACTCCTTCTGGTTCCCCACCATCGACAAACCCAACGAGCGCTGCACCCAGGAAATGTTCCTGACGGTAGACAACCAGTACAAAACCCTCTCCAACGGCTTGCTCGTGTCGTCTAAAAAGAACGCCGACGGCACCCGCACTGACTACTGGAAAATGGACAAACCCCACGCGCCCTACCTGTTCATGATGGCCATTGGCGATTACGCCGTGGTCAAAGACAAGTGGCGCGGCATCGACGTGGACTATTACGTGGAACCGGCTTTTGAGTCGTCTGCCCGCGATATTTACCCGTACACCACCGACATGCTTGAGTTTTTCTCCAACAAACTCGGCTACGCCTATCCATGGCCCAAATTCAGCCAGGTGGTCGTGCGCGATTACGTGAGCGGTGCCATGGAAAACACCACCGCAGTTATCTTCGGCGAATTCATGCAAAAAACCAGGCGCGAACTCCTTGATGACCACTGGACGAATGAGAAGGTGGTGGCGCACGAGATGTTTCACCAATGGTTTGGCGACCTGGTGACCACCGAAAGCTGGGCCAACCTGACGCTCAACGAGGGCTTTGCCAATTATTCCGAATACCTCTGGTTAGAACACAAATACGGCCGCGAGGAAGCTGATTTCCACGAAATGGAAGAGCAGCAAGGCTATTTCTTCAGCGCCGAAGGCGGAGGCCACCCGTTGATTCACTTTGGGTACGCCAACCGCGAGGACATGTTCGACGGCCACTCCTACAACAAAGGCGGCGCTACCTTGCACATGCTGCGGTCTTATGTGGGCGACGACGCATTCTTCACCGCCCTTCAGCGCTATCTGAAGAAAAACGAATACTCCGACGTGGAGGCCCACGAACTCCGCTTAGCGTTTGAAGACGTTACCGGACAGGATCTCAACTGGTTTTTCAACCAGTGGTTTTTCAGCGCCGGCACGCCCAACCTGACCATCGACTACCAATACAACGAGCCGGGCCGTCAAATGCTGGTAACCCTCACCCAAACCCAGGAAGCCACCAACGGGACACCTTATGTATACGACCTGCCCTTGGCAGTAGACCTGTACGATGCATCCGGAAAGGTGCGCCGCGAGCAGATTCGCATGACCAAACGCGCGCAAACCTTCACTTTCCCTGCCGAAACACGTCCTGCCGTGGTGAATGTAGATGCCCACAAAACGCTCCTGTGCAACAAAGTGGACAACCACACGCCGGAAGAATGGCGCTTCCTGTTTTACAACGCACCCTTGTTTATGGACCGGTATGAGGCCCTGCAAAACATGGGTGCCCTGGGCGAAAACGCCGATTTGACCCTGACCACCTTGAAAGACAAAAGCCGGCACATCCGCCAGTTTGGCTTGTCGGCCGTCAATACAGACAATGGCGCGCAGATGAGCGAAGTGGCCCGCCTGGCCGAAACCGACCCCGATCCGGAATGCAGGGCACAAGCCATGACCATCCTCGGCGACAGCGGCAACAAGGAGTACCTGCCCATTTTGAAAAAAGGCCTCGGTACAGACCAGCCTTACAGTGTGGTGAGTGCCGCCTTAACGGGCCTGAGCAGCATGGACCCGGCAGCGGCGGCCGAAGCGTCGGTGGCTCTACAAAACGACAACAGCGAATCGGTGGCCATGGCCCTGGCCAAATTGTACGCCGACAGTCCAAACGCCCAGCAAGTGCCATTTTTCGAAAAACAAATCGCCAAAGTGGATCAAATGGCCGCCTTTAGCGTGTTTAATGAGTACGGCAAGTTTATTACCGGTTTGAATGATCCAGCGGCCACCACCCGCGCCATAGACAACTTGAAGGCCATATCATTGGGCAGCAACGACAGCCAATGGCGTCGATTTGCCGCCACCAAAGCGCTGGCCGACATGCGCAACCACTACACCGAAACCGGCGACACCACCATGGTGGAAAGCCTCACCAAGCTGGTGAACGACATCAAAGAGAAAGAAACCGATCCTACTTTGAAGATGTATTACGGGATGTTTTAAGCGTTTGAAGGATACAGGCGTTCACGGCGATCTGCTGTGAACGCCTGTTGGCCTGTTGATGTGCACATACGTCTTTGTACCGATGCTTGCTATAGAAACCTGTGCTGCCCCTCAAAGCCAGGTACCCATCATGGACTCACCAAATGAACCCCGATATTGAAAAACAAGGGATTTCCGAGGGTGTTGAGCATGGCATAAGGCTGAGTGCCCGTGAATCCCCGAAAAAACTCCTTGCCGTCATTAGGCAATGCGTCTGCGTTGAATGACCAGTTGTATCGCCAGCCGATTTGCGCCGAAAGCCAGATGAAGCCAGCTATTTGGCGCTGGAATTCTACCCTGGTGCGCAGTTCGCTACGCCGTATCTCCAGACTGCGCTCATTATCCGAGAGATAGTCAATCCGGTAGCTCTGACCCTCCAGTTCGTATCCAGCCAGCAACAAATTTCGCGGATTAAACGTGCGTCGGAAATTGGCGCGGGCCGGGAACAAAATTTCGGTACCCCACTTTCGATTAGGAGCGGTGTAATTGAACATTACCACCGGAACATAATTCATTTCGCCCACACGGTATGTCCTGGCTACGCCTACCCCCCACTGCTTTCGATCGTGAGGGCGGCGACCCCAAATTGCAGCTGCAGAGTATCGCAAATACCGTAAAGATTGCATGTTTTTCAGGGTATAATTGCCACTCAGGTCGGCACTTCCCTGAAACAACAGGAAGCTGTACTCATTTAGCGGTTTGAACAATGTGCTATTCAGGCCAGCAGTTCGCAATCCGGTGCGATCCAGTTCGTTAATTAATCCGGCAGCGTCGATCCCGGACACCTGATCTTTCATCCGATAACCAGTTTGCCAGAAATTGGTGCCCAACTGCCACACCAGGCTGTTTTTGGAAATAACCGGAATATTAGCGGACAGACGCAAGCCTCCGGTGAATACTGGTGTGGCAGACTCCGCAATGGGAGCCTCGTCGTTTTCCATGTAGCTACCTACCTTCGAAAGGCGCATATCATAGCCCAATTGCCCATCGTACTGAAGCGAAATGAAACGCTGAGGACTCAGATTAAATATTTTAGAACTACAATATCGTTTGGCCTGATCGTCTGCAAACTCCACTTGGTCGTAGATGCTGTAGTCCTCTTCGGGGGCGGTGGCAGAGGTATCCCGCTGAGCAAAGGCTCCGAGGATCCGGCACGCAAATGCCAATAAAAGAAGACCTTTTTTATTGCTAAAAAGCGGCATACACAGGGTGCTTATTTGAGTTTAACCCGCTTCCACACATCGGTTCTGCCGAGGGCTTTTACCCCT
>JBMOHO010000064.1:0-13870 GCA_049317805.1 Saprospiraceae bacterium | reverse complement strand
AAAAACGGTGCCGCTGCCGACATGGTGGTGGCGCTCGATAAAAACAAGGAGGTGTTTGACTTCCTGTCTACGGTCAGTCAGAAATACGGCATCGGCTTCTGGAAACCAGGCGCAGGCATCATACACCAGATTGTGCTGGAAAACTATGGCTTCCCGGGCGGCATGATGATTGGCACCGATTCCCACACGGTGAATGCAGGTGGATTAGGCATGTTGGCCATTGGTGTAGGCGGCGCCGACGCAGTAGACGCCATGTCGGGCATGGGCTGGGAACTCCAAATGCCCAAGCTCATCGGGGTGCACCTCACCGGTAAACTCCGCGGCTGGTCCTCGCCCAAAGACGTGATTCTGGCTGTTGCTGGCATCCTTACGGTGAAAGGCGGTACCGGTGCCATCGTCGAGTACTTTGGCCCGGGCGCGCAAAGCATGAGCGCCACCGGTAAAGGCACCATCTGCAACATGGGTGCCGAAATAGGCGCGACAACGTCTACGTTTGGATACGACAAGTCGATGTTCCGCTACCTCAAGGCCACCGGACGCAATAAAGTGGCGCTGATGTGCAATAAAATTGCCCCTTACCTCAACGGCGACCCCGAGTGCTACGCCAACCCGGAACAATATTTTGATCAGGTCATCCACATCGACCTGAGCAAACTCGAGCCGCACATCAACGGGCCATTCACGCCCGATCTGGCCTGGCCACTGTCCAAATTTGCAGCCGCCGTCAAGAAAAACAAGTACCCGGTCAAACTCGAAGTGGGCCTCATCGGCTCGTGCACCAACTCTTCCTACGAAGACCTTACCCGCGCCGCTTCCATAGCGCGCCAGGCCAAAGCCAAAAACCTGGAGGTGCATGCGGAGTTTACCATTACCCCTGGCTCCGAACTCATCCGCTTTACGGCGGAACGCGACGGCATCCTGAACGACTTCTCCGACATCGGCGGGGTGGTGCTGGCCAACGCTTGCGGCCCCTGCATCGGCCAGTGGAGCCGCCACATCGACGACGCCAACCGGCCCAACTCCATCATGACCTCGTTCAACCGGAACTTCACCGGCCGCAACGATGGCAACCCGAACACCCACGCGTTTGTGGCTTCCCCTGAAATAGTGACCGCGTTTGCCATTGCGGGCGACCTCAGTTTCAACCCCAAACGCGGCACCCTTGTAAACCGCAACGGCGAAACTGTAAAACTCGACCCGCCCAAAGGCATCGAACTGCCCAAATCCGGTTTTGCCGTAGAAGACGCCGGGTATGTAGCTCCTGCCAAAAGCAGCAGCGCGGTGAAGGTGGTGGTAGACAAAAACTCGGATCGCCTTCAACTCCTCAAGCCTTTCGAACCCATTGGACAAGCGGAGCTCAAGCAAATGCGCATCCTCATCAAAGCCAAAGGCAAATGCACCACCGACCACATTTCCATGGCTGGCCCTTGGCTTAAATACCGAGGCCACTTAGCCAATATTTCCAATAACCTCCTCATCGGCGCAACCAACTTTTTCAACGATGAGCGCAACAAAGTACTCAACTTTGTGACCGGCGCTTACCACGAAGTGCCTGAAAGCGCTAAAGTGTACCAGAAAAAAGGCATCGGCACCATCGTATTTGGAGAAGAAAACTACGGCGAAGGGTCAAGCCGCGAACACGCCGCCATGGAGCCCCGCTTCTTGGGTGTAAAGGCGGTAGTCGTCAAGTCGTTTGCTCGAATCCACCAGACCAACCTGAAAAAACAGGGCATGCTGGCCCTCACGTTCGCCAATCCGGCTGATTATGATAAAATTCGGCAAGACGACCATGTGAGCATCCTTGGTTTCGACACCTTTGCCCCGGGCAAACCACTGCAAATAAGCCTGGAACACAGCGACGGCCACAGCGAAACGTTTGATGTAAACCACACCTACAACGAACAACAGATCGCCTGGGTGCACGCAGGCAGTGCTTTGAACAAGATTCGGGCGGATTTGCGCTCCAAGTGATTGGTGAAACCGGAATGACCATGATGGCTGACTGTTTATTTTAACGATAAACAGTCAGCTTTTTTTGTTATTTTTGCTAAAAAATAGAGTTACAAATGCGAATTTCAACAAATGTTTCAAATTTAGGTTAACACCATATGGTTACGACAGGCAAAGAACAGGATGTGATTCAACAGGTGCTCACCATTTTTTCAGCGCACCTGGAAAAAAACAGCTTTCGCAAAACGCCAGAGCGGTATGCGATTCTGGAAGAGATATACAAACGCAGCGATCACTTCGACGCCGAAGCCCTGTACATCCACATGAAAAACCGCAACTACCGCGTCAGCCGCGCTACGGTGTACAATACGCTGGAGTTGCTTGTGACCTGCGACCTGGTCAAAAAACACCAATTTGGGAAAAACCTGGCCCAATATGAAAAATCGTACGGGTATAAACAGCACGACCACATCATCTGCACCAACTGCGGCCAGGTAGTTGAGTTTTGCCACCATGGCGTACAACAAATAAAAGACCTTGTAGGCGATTATTACGACTTTCAGATTTCACACCACGCCCTCAACCTGTATGGCGTTTGTGGCCCCTGCCGCAAAGAATTGGAACAGGGCATTGTCCGCAAACATCCGAAAGTGGTAGAAGAGGAGTCGGGCTGGGGAGAATAAACGACAAGCCATAACAGGTCTGCATGAAAAAAATGATGCCTTTAGTGCTGGCTTGTACCTTGGGGTTTTCCGTCCTGATGCTGCCCAATTTCCTACGGCAAGGCATGTTTGTAGATGGGTTGATGTATGCCACCATCGCCAACAACATGGCCAGGGGCATCGGTAGTTTCTGGTCGCCCCAACTGTCGCAAACCGTATTCCCGGAATTTCATGAGCATCCGCCACTGGTTTTTGGTATCGAATCCATTTTCTTTCGTGCGTTTGGCGATGCTTCCTGGATTGAACGGCTTTACTCATTTTTAGTGACCATCTTAAGCGTGGTGTTGCTGTACCAGATTTGGAAAGCGTTGCTGCCTCACTCCACGACTTGGCACAAGTGGTTTGTTTTACCCATTTTTTTATGGATCACCCACGAAGACATTTTCAGAAGTTATCCCAACAACATGCTGGAATGCACCATGGGGCTATTCATTTTCGGCAGCCTGTGGTTGCTGCTTCAATCCAATAACACCACGGGGATCAAAGCATATTCAAAAATGGTGTTGGCCGGGATATTCATTTTGATGGGCTTTTTGTGCAAAGGATTCACGGCACTTTATCCCCTTTCCTTTTTTATGTTTGCCTGGCTGTCCGGATTCTATGGCGACTGGCGTTCGGCATGCTGGAAAACACTGTTGCTGTGCTCGGTGGTGGCGCTGGCAGGGCTGCTGGTGCTTCAGCTTCCGGGTGCGCAGGAGAATTTGGGTCGTTATATGGATCAACAGGTGTTTGCGGCCTTGCAAGGCGAACGACGAGAAAACATACAAACCAGCAGATTGCACATCCTCGAGATATTGATCATGCGCCTGGTGCCTGGTCTGATGCTGGGCGGGCTGCTTTTGGGCGTATTCCGATGGAAAAACATCTCCTGGCGCCAGTCCGAAACCACAAAGGCAGCACTTTTTTGCATGTTTTTGGGTTTAGCGGGCACTGTGCCCATCGTGATCAGCATCAAGCAGGCAGCCTATTATATGGTTGCAGCCATTCCGTTTTTCCTGCTGGCCATTGGACTGTACATCGCACCGGGCCTCGAGCAGCTTTTTGCCCTGGTGCCACGGCGCAAATGGCCTTACCAGATGATCATCACCATACTCTTGCTCGGTAACATGGCTGCTTTCCTGCTTGCCCTGAAGGAAATGGGCAAAACAGATAAACGCGACAGAAAATGGATGGCCATCGTGCAGGCTTTTGGACCCAGGCTGGCCAAACATTCAACCATCGGGGTAGAACACAACTACATTGACCTAACCTTATGGACATTTTTCCAACGCTATTACTACGTGAGCCTTGATATGGACAACCAATATGGACATGCTTACCTGTTGGCTAAAACAAGCGCTGCAAAAAACCGCCCGGGCTATACCCTTGAGGGCATAGAAGGCGAATACGCGTTGTTTAAGAAAAATCCTTAAAACTTGTCGAGGGTTTTCTCCCGAACCAACCCGCAATCAAGCAATACGAAAAATATTACACACCGATGCTCTACCTGATTCCAACACCCATAGCGGAAAATGCCTTGCACACCCTGCCGGAACAGGTGTTGGAAGTGGTGCGCCAACTGGATCACTTTGTGGCAGAGCGCGCCAAAACAGCGCGGCACTTCGTAAAAGCGGCGGGCCACCCGAAGCCCATGTCCGTGCTGACGTTTGTCGAATTGCCTCAAGCAGGTGGATTAGGCGACGCAGAGGTGTTGCTTCAAACCGCCCTGGCGGAGGGATTTGATGTAGGGGTGTTGTCGGAAGCGGGTTGTCCGGGCGTGGCCGACCCGGGCGCGGCGGCTGTTGCCTGGGCCCACCGCATGGGCATGGCGGTGACGCCACTCGTAGGCCCCTCCTCCATCCTGTTGGCGCTCATGGCTTCGGGCTGCAATGGACAGGCGTTCAGCTTTCACGGGTATTTGTCGGCCAAAAGACCCGAATTGGCCAAAGACCTTCGTCGACTCGAAACGACCCTGCGCCAAACAGGTGCCACCCAGTTGTTCATTGAAACCCCTTACCGAAGTCAAATGGTGCTGGAGGTAGCGCAGGAAACCTTATCCGCAGACACTTTTTTTGGCGTGGCACAAGACCTCAGCGGCGACCACCAACGAATCATTGTTCAACAGGCAAAACACTGGAAATCAACGCAGCCCCTTACCCTTGCCAAAGCGCCCGCCGTATTCCTCCTCGGCAATCCCCAAATAAACAAATAAACAAATCCCCAAATAAACAATCACCCAAACAACCACGTAGCCTCTGTGGAAAACGCTGCCCCCCACGCGGCTTCGTTGGGGGTAGTGGGAAATTTGTGGTCTCTCATTTTCATTTATCAGTTTTTCTGGTCATCTTTGCAACAAAGATTCCTTATTATGTTGGACGTACATTTTTCAGGCTTTAAAAGGATTGTAGCTAATCCCGCTTTTTGCGACGGGCAACCCAGGATCGAAGGCACCCGCATCACTGTGGCTTCTATTTTAACTTACATAGCTGGCGGCATGAGCGTGGAACAAATTGTTTCCGCTTATCCTAAAATCTCAGAAGCCGATGTGTACGAGGCGCTTGCCTTCGCAGCCATGCATTTTAATGATCGCTACTTGCCGCTAAAACTTACCCCTGCTGCTGCATGAAACTGCTGCTGGATGAGAACCTGATTCCGGCATTTTGCGATGTCTTGCGGGATTTGGGATACAACGCCCGGCATGTTCCGGTCACCCAAACAACCACGTAGCCGCTTTGGGAAATGCAGCCCCCCACGCGGCTTCATTGTGCCCGGCACCGGGTTCCACGACAAACTGCTGCGTCAGGCATCCATTGGAGGGATTGCGGTTGTGCAGCGTATCTCGAAGGTTTTTTGCCGTTTTCAGCATTACTTCTGGTTCATTTCCGCCAACGTACAGGTGAAAACGGGTTGGGCAATAGGTGAGCAGGCGAAGCGATTCTTCGTACACCGTGGGTGCCGCCCAAAGGGAAGGTGAAAATATCATGAACTTGGAATACACATCCGGGTAAGCGATGCCCGTGTAGAGGCTGATGAGGCCACCCATGCTGCTGCCGCCTATGCCCGTGTTGGCGCGGTCGGGGAGGGTACGAAAATGCTGATCGATGTACGGTTTGAGGGTTTCGCGCAAAAAACCTGCGTATTCGCGGCCCAGCGCGTCGCCCCATTTTCGGTTTGCGTGCGGCAGGTATTCCTTGATGCGCTCTTTGCCGCCATGGTCAATGGCCACCAGGATGAACTCACCGTGGCCTTTTTCGGCCAGCAAAGCCAATTGTTTATCTACACCCCAGGTACCAAAGGGCGCATCATCTTCAAACAGGTTTTGGCCGTCTTGCAAATACAACACCGGATACCTTTTTTCAGTCTGCTTGTAATTCCAGGGCAGCAACACCGATACCCTTCGGCGGCGGCGAAGCTGGGGCACGTTGAATCGGGTGGACAATACTTTGATGTCGGGGTAATACGCGGCGTTGTACCAGTTGGCATGGTGTTTCCACTGGGGCACCACATCGCTCACTTTGCCTCGGGGCACTTCCATGCGGCGGTTTCCGGGCGGCAAACCGTCGGTATCTAATTCTTCTGCATCCCAGCCTCCCTTCAGGTATTTGTATTCAAACGCGCTGTTGGGTGTATGGCCGTTGTTGAAATGGTATTGATAGTAACCGTTGCCCACCCGTTTCATGCGAAACTGTTCATCGCGGCAATCCCAGTTGTTGAACGAGCCGGTAACGTAAATAGGCCGGTCGTCATCAACAGGTGTAAAAAGTTCAAGGATTAACTTGGCGGCAACGGGATGTGCCCCCTTTTGAACATGAGCATCCATAGAACAGGATTTTCGTACGAGGATTTTGGATTAAAGGATCAAACCGGCGAGGTCACTGGGTACAAATGTATACCACTTTTTGCGAGCCCCTCCCAATTTTTTTCCACAGCGCCTACAAGCTCTTCGTCCTGCCCCCGTCTACCGGCACTTGTGCACCGTTGATGTACGCCGCTGCCGGGCTGGCCAAAAAAGCCACAACTGCCGCAATTTCACTCGGTTCTGCAAACCGACGCGAAGGCACGTGTTGTTTGAATTGTTCGGCCACTTGTTCGATGCCGGTGCCTGCGGCCTCCGCTCTTTTTTCAATGATTTCCTGCAAACGCCCGGTATTGGTGTAGCCGGGCAGTACGTTGTTGACCGTAATGCCGAATCGGCCTACCTCATTGGCCCAGGTTTTGGCCCAGCCCGCTACGGCCCAGCGCGTGCTGTTTGACACGCCAAGGTTGTCCAACGGTTCTTTTACGGAGGTGCTGATCACGTTTACAATGCGCCCGTAACCCGCCGCTTGCATGCCAGGCAGCACGGCTTGTGCCAGCAATTGGTTGCAAATCAGGTGGTTGTTGTACGCACTAAGAAAGGCCTCTGCACTGGCCTGGGTGATGGGGCCGCCCGGAGGGCCTCCTGTGTTGTTGATCAGGATATGTACAGGCTGCTCTGCCAAAAAAGCATTTACCCGGTTCATCAGGGTTTCTGTGTCGGCAAAATCCACTGCCAAGTAGTGGTGCCCTGCTCCGGGCATTTGCCCGAGGGCGTGTAGCAATCGGCTTTCGGTGCGGGCCATGAGCACCACACGGGCGCCCAGGGCGGCCAGTTCATGCGCCACAGCCAGGCCAATGCCTGCACTCGCGCCGCCAACCAGCGCTGTTTTTCCGGATAAGTCTAAGTTCATGCGTTTAATTGTTGTTCAAAATGGCGCCTTTCGGCCGAAAAATCAAGTTTGGGCATCAGTGCCTGTAAAGCCTGCACTTCGTTTAATTGTTGTTCGAGGAAGCTGCGGTGCGCAGGGGTATGCGGATGAAATGGGCGGTGTTGAACGGCCGCATGCAGCCGTTGGAACCGATGAAGCAGGTTGCGGGTATCGTCCGGAAAAAAAGCCTGGCTAAAGTAAGCCCAAATATAATCCACCGCTACGGCACTCGGGTGAATCATATCGGCCGCATAAAACCGGTAATCCCGCAAGTCGTCGAGCAGGAGTTCGTACGCCGGAAAATACGAGACAAACGGCAATTGCCGTTCCAGTTCAGCGCAGGCCAGCACCAGGGTAGCTTTGCTGCGCTGGTTTTCCACCATGCCTTGTCGGGTATGCCGCACGGGGGAAACCGTGAGCAACACCTGCACACCAGGGCGCTGCACCTGAAGCGCCGACAGCGCAGGCGCCAGGGCTTCCACGCACTGGCCCACGCTGAGCATTTCCTGTACAAACCAGGCGGCAGGCGCCTTGTGGTTGTTGGCCACCACCGCGCCATTTTCCAGCAGGCGATGCACCTGGGCGGCACCTAAAGTAAGCATCAGACAGGTACAACGCGCCAACGCAGCTTGCGCAGCACAGAACGCCGCGTCTATTTCCCGCAGCGCCTCCTCGGGCGAGGGTTTTGAAAAATGACCGTGGTGCGCCCACGAATGCCACAGACCATTGAGCGAAAACAAGTCTGACGCGGCGTACGGCTCCTGCTGCAACAAACGCAACAAGGACTGCCCGATGGACACCGGGTTGTACACAATTCCGTTTGGGTTTACCAACACGTCAAACCTGGATTGCAGCAACCGTTCACCGAAGTGCTCGGTAAAACAGGAGCCCAGCAACACCAGATGATCGTCGTGCGTTAGGCTAAAAGGCGGTTTTGCCGGCGGAATAAAAGTCCGGAAGGTTTCCATCGTGCAAACTTGCTATTTTTACCGCGCTTTACCCCATCTTTGCAACAAATGAATTTTTGGAAAAGCTTGTTTGGCGATACTTCCGCCCCCAAAACAGCTCCGAATATCCCCTTCGGCCGGTACACCGATGCCAATAAGTCACCTATGCAGCTTGCCGCATGGGACGAGGCCGTCGACCTGTTCGATAAAGGGCAGGCCATGAAAGCGTATCGGGAGTTGTTGCGATACCTGCGCGACGACAAGCTGGACAATGTGCGCTGGACCGAATCGCCGGGGCGCATCGACTTTGAGTTGTTGCAAGGCTCACGCCGCATATCCGGATCGGCTACCCAGGAGTTGGTGCAGGTGTCGAGCAAACTGGCGCAGGCGGCCGACCTCAACGTAGGGTTTCTTCGGCGCCTGATGGAACACAACTACGTGCTCAAGTTCAGCCGATATGCACTGAGCGCCGACAATGAGCTGTGCATCCTGTTCGACAGCTCTACCACCGACGGATCGCCCCTCAAATTGCTGCATGCCCTTCGCGAATTGTCTATTCATGCCGACAAGCAGGACGACCTGCTGTTCGAGGAGTTCCGCACGCTTCAACCCGCTGATGTGCCCTCGGCTGGCAACATACCCGAGGCGGAAAAAGATGTCAAGTATCGGTACCTTGTGCGTGCCTTCGAAAAAACCCTGGAGCTGCTGCATACGGCCCGGCCCGACCCCAACCAATATCCCGGTGGTTATGCGTTCCACATGCTGGGTACGGCTTACCGCATTGATTATTTGGTGAAACCGGAAGGGTATGTGATGGATCTGCTGGAACACATGCACACCATCTATTTTACAAAAGGGGAGCGCAACACCCATCAAAAAATTGAGCAATTGCGCCGTGAAATCCGGAAAATATTAGAACGCCCGCGCGACCAGGTCATGCGCGAGCTGTACCGCACCACCAGCACATTTGGCGTCAACCCGCCGGTCAACCATGAACGCATTGCCAACCTGATTGAAGTAGAACTACCCAACATGGACTGGCATGTGCAGCAAGGCAATGAAGCGCTGGCACTGGGGGTACCCCTGTATATTGCCGGTTATGCGTTGTTCCACTTTTCACCGCCGCCGCCCGACCGGCATTTTTTTCACCTGATGTTCCGCGTGACCGAACCTGGTTTTTTTAAAGAACTGGGCTTTTCAGAATCCTATACCGACGCTTCCGGCAAACCCCACAAGCAGAACATCTTGCAAGCCATACACAACATTGCCGCCGAACACCAGGCGCAATACCCCAAATTGAAACCAAATGTTAAACACCTGGATTTCAGCACTACAGCCCTCTGGGCCAAAAGCTATTTAGAAATGATCCGGGGCCTCCAACTGTCCTGAACGCATGCGCGACTTCGTCGATACCTATCGCAACGTCATTATCCAGATAGCCACACCGCACAGCACCGGTACCGGCTTTTTCCTGAAATCGGCAGGCCTGATCGTCACCAATCAGCACGTCATTGATGGCAGCCGACGCGCCATCATTGAAGGCGAGCGATTTGCCAAACAACTCTCTCCGGTGGTGTACGCCGATAAAAAGTTCGACCTCGCTTTTTTAGAAGCCCCAAAAGGCGCGGCCGAAATGCCCGAATTGCGCCTCGGTACAGGCAAAGTCCTGCGCGAACGCGATCCGGTGACCGCCATCGGACACCCGTTCGGCCTGAAATTTTCGGTCAAAAGCGGCATCGTTTCCAACACCCGCGAAGTGATGAACGGCATTCCGTATCTGCACATAGACGCCGCACTCAATCCGGGCAACAGCGGCGGACCACTCGTCAACGATGAAGGCGAAGTAGTGGGCATCAACACGTTCATCATTCAAAATGGCGACAACACCGGCTTTTCCCTGCCGGTGGACTTCCTTGCCGAGTGCCTGAGTGATTATGCTGCGCAAAACAGCCCGAATGCCGCCCGTTGTACCGCTTGTTCGAACGTCGTTACAGAAAAAACCGTTGAGGGCGACCATTGTTCTTTTTGCGGAAACCGCATTCAACTGCCCGGAAAAGCAGAAGAATACGCCCCAACCGGTGTGTCCGCCACCGTCGAACGCATCATCGAGCGCATTGGGCACCCTGTCGAACTCAGTCGCTGCGGCCCCAATGCCTGGGAAATCAGGCAGGGCAGCGCCAAAATCATGGTGACCTACCATGAAAAAACAGGGCTGATCACTGCGGACGCCCTGTTGTGCCAGCTCCCCAAGGAGCAAATAAAACCCCTGTATGAATTCCTGCTGCGGGAAAACTATACCAACCAGACACTCACTTTTAGCGTGCAGGGACAAGACATATACCTCTCACTCCTCATCTACGACCGGTACCTGAATGAGGAAACAGGACAGAACCTGCTGAAAAAGCTGTTTGAAAACGCCGACCACTACGACAACATTCTGGTCGAACAATTCGGTGCCGGCTGGAAGGCGACTTAGCGTTGGTTCGGGAATACATTCCCGAACCAACGCTCAATTGTTAAGGTCGTTTTTCCACTTCACGCGGCTCCAACGGGCGTTTTTCGGCCTCGCGCATGCCTTGGCGGATTTCGTCTTCCACCGAATTTTTGGCGCTGTTGAATTCGCGTATGCCACGGCCCAAACCGCGCATCAGTTCAGGAATTTTACTGCCGCCGAACAACAGCAGCACAACCAAAAAAATAAGAATCAGTTCCGTAGAGCCGATATTGCCTAAAAACAGCAGGGATGCCATCATGATTGTAATTAAGTTGTGGATGAATGCAAAAATCCAGCTTCGAAAAACGATGCCGGTTGGTGGATGGGCGTTTGACCTACACCAGTGAACAAAGTTACACATGGTAGTGTTTATTTCCTACTTCCCCCGAAAGTTTAACGCAATTCAAACGAATGTTGATACAAGACGTCATCAATATACTGGAGGCGGTGGCTCCACCGGCGTTGCAGGAATCGTATGACAACGCCGGATTGCTGGTGGGGCACCCGGACGAACCCTTGCGCGGCGTGCTGTTTTGTTTGGATTCGACCGAGTCGGTGGTGCAAGAGGCCATCGAAAAAGGGTGTAACCTCGTGGTGGCGCACCATCCGATTGTTTTTCGCGGACTCAAACGATTCAACGGCAATGGATACGTCGAACGCACCGTCATGCACGCCATTCGGCAAGGCGTAGCCCTGTACGCCATCCATACCAACCTCGATAATGTGCATGCGCGCGGCGTCAACAGCCGCATTGCAAGCCAACTTGGCCTCGAAAACACCCGGGTGCTGGCACCCAAACCCGGTGCATCGGACATTGGAGCGGGCCTCATCGGCCATTTCCACGAACCCATGGACGAGCGGGCCTTTTTGCTGCACGTCAAACAACAGATGCAAACCGCATGCGTACGGCACACCGCCTTGCGCGGCCGCCCGGTGCGCACGGTGGCTGTTTGTGGCGGCTCGGGCAGTTTCTTGCTGGCCGATGCCAGGCGTGCAGGCGCAGATGCATTGGTGACCGCCGATTTCAAGTACCACGAATTTTTTGACGCTGAGGGCGATTTGGTCATTGCCGACATCGGCCACTACGAAAGCGAGCAATTCACCATTTCACTTTTATTCGACATTATTTCCGAAAAATTCCCTAATTTTGCGCTCCATTGCACGGAGCAAAACACCAATCCGGTTCAGTACTTGTGATAACAAGCTCTTAATCAGGGACAAATGACTTTTTTTTCGGCTCAGCCGGCTCACTAACCCCACGTTCGCATGTCTGTTGAAATCAGCATCACGGAAAAATTAAACAAGCTTTGGGATCTTCAGCAAGTCGATTCCCAATTGGATGAAATTCAAATCCTCCGGGGAGAGTTGCCCATGGAGGTTGCCGATTTGGAGGATGAAGTTGCCGGGTTGGAAACCCGCATCGGCAAACTGCAGTCCAGTCTGAAAGAGACCGAACTGGACATAGCCAAGCAGGTCAACGCCGGCAAAGAGGCCGAATCCAACATCAAGCGCTACCAAAAACAGCTTGACGAGGTCAAAAACAATCGGGAATACGAAGCCTTGCAGAAGGAAATCGAACTGGCTCAATTGGATATTCAACTGGCGGAAAAACGCGCCAACGACCTGCGCGGCCAGACTGAGTCGCGCAAAGACAGCCTCGCTGTGGCCGAAGCCAAATACGCGGCCAAACAAACCGAGCTGAAGAACAAGCAAATTGAGCTTCAGGGCATCATCGAAAAGACCGAACAGGAAGAAACCAAGCTGCGTGCCGAGTCTGACAAAGCACGCTTTGGCATTGAAGAGCGCCTGTTGAATGCTTACGACAAAATCCGCCGCACCTACCGCAACGGCCTGGCGGTCGTCACCGTAGAGCGCGATTCCTGCGGCGGTTGCTTCAACCGCGTACCGCCACAAGTACAACTCGAAGTGGGCCTGCACAAAAAAATCATCGCCTGCGAACACTGCGGTCGCATCCTGGTGGACCACATTGTAGCGCACGGCGAAATGATTCAAGAGGCGTAAGCACTCCCGCACACCAATCAAATGACTAAAAGCCCCCCGAAAATGTATTGTTTTCGGGGGGCTTTTGGTGTTTGAAGAAATTTAACATTTTTTTCGTCGGAATTTGTCCTCCAAATGGAGGCAGATTCTACAGAATTCCGTTCCTTGCATTGTTTTTTTAATAAGATCCTTCTTTATGTTCCCGTCTCAAGTTACTTATCTATTTCTTTTCATGTGTTTTTGGGGTGTTGCCACCTCTTGCAAGGCGCAAAAACCGTTGCTGTGCGATAGTTTCTCGCAGTTGGAAAAACACATTCAGCCTTACCTTGATGCGCACCAAACGGTGGTCATCAACTTCTGGGCCACCTGGTGTGGGCCATGCGTGGAAGAGTTGCCCCATTTTGAACTGCTGAACAAAACGTATGGTGCAGAGCAGGTAAAAGTGGTGCTGGTGAGCCTTGATTTTAAAAGCAACCACGACAAACGGGTCATCCCGTTTGTTCAAAATAATCAGTTGAAGTCGGAAGTATTACACCTTGTAGACTTGGACAACAACTCCTGGATGCCCAAAGTCCATTCAAGTTGGGATGGAGCCTTGCCCTTTACCGTGGTGATTCGCGGCGACCAGCGCAAGGCATTCAGCGAGGAATTCAAAAGTTTTTCCGAACTGGAAAATTTTGTGCGCCCCTTTCTTGTTTATAATCCCAAATCAAAAACAGACATCACAGACAACAGCAAAAAGTAAGTCAAAGCACTTCGCTTATTGCAACTGTTCGTTTGGTCGACTGGCATCCCGCAAAATGTTTTCTCATGAAAAAAACCGCTTACACGCTTTTCCTGACTACCGTTTTTTTACTCTTCATCCAGGCGCACCATCCAGACGTATACGTCGTGGGCGATAAGGTGAATGATTTTGCCCTGATGGGGGTAGACGGCCAGTATGTTTCCCTTAAAAATTACCCCACCGCCAAAGGCTTTATTGTGGTGTTTACCTGCAACCATTGCCCGTACGCACAACTGTATGAGCAACGCATCATAGAACTCCATAAA
>JBMOHO010000063.1:0-13919 GCA_049317805.1 Saprospiraceae bacterium | reverse complement strand
CATTTACCGCAAACGCACCGAGGACATCCTGGTGCGCGTACCCATTCCGCAGTCTGGCGGCGCGCAGAATCCGCCTTTTGTCAACGCCGCCGAGGTGGAAAACAAGGGCGTCGAACTGGGCCTGACGTATAGAAACCGCGTGGCCGACTTCACCTACTACCTCGGCGCCAACATCGCTTCGGTGCGCAACAAGGTGCTGTCTATTGCCAACAGCGAACCCATCCTCGGTGGTTTCGGCTTGTCAGACGGGCCGCTCACCAAAACAGAACCAGGCTACGCCGTCGGCTCGTTTTTCCTGTATGAGATGCAGGGCATTTTCCAGACCCAGGCAGAGGTGGACGCCGCGCCCTTCCAAACGCAATTTACGCGCCCTGGCGACGTGCGGTTTGCCGATACCAACGGCGATAAAGTGATAGACGACAAAGACCGCAAGCACGTCGGAAGCCCTTTTCCCGACTTCAGCTATGGCATAAACGCGGGGTTCAACTGGAAAAACTTTGACTTCTCCACCCTCTTGCAAGGCATAGAAGGCAACGACGTGTATTTCCTGTATGGCAATTTTGCCTACGAAACCCAGTTGCGCGGCTTCAATTCGTACAACGACATCCTGGACCGCTGGACGCCTACCAACACAAACACCGATATTCCCAAGGTGAGTGTAGACGACCGCAACGGCAACCGCCGCGCCTCCACCCGTTTTTTGAAAGACGGCTCTTACCTCCGCGTACGCAACATTACGCTGGGGTACGACTTCAAGCCCTTGCTCCAATGGGAAAACGTAGGCGCGCTGAGGCTGTACATCACGGCACAAAATGCGTTCACGTTCACCCAATACCCCGGGCTCGATCCTGAAATTCAGGCCAACGCCAACGATACCCGCGGGTTGGGCTTGTCGTCTGACCTTGCTGTGGGCATCGACTGGGGTACCGTGCCCGCACCGCGCACATTTATTGGCGGTTTGACCATCCGGTTTTAACGCCTGTCCAAACTTTTTTCTGAACTGCAATTTTTCCAAGACATGATACCCAAGAAAATACTGCTTTTTCCCCTCCTGTTGCTATGCGCTTGTGAAGGAATACTCGACAAAGAGCCCATCGCCACGCTCGACGCCGGTTCCTTTTTTCAGACCGAGGCGGACGCCGTGCAGGCGTTGAATGCCGCATATCGTCCTTTATTGTTTTGCAGCAACAACAATAATTATTACTGGGCCATGGCCGTCATCACCTCCGACGAAGCCATTACCGGCGGTGACGGTTCGCGCCCCGGCATCACTGAAATGGAAGCGTTCACGTACACGCCGCGGACCGAAGAATTCAATACTTTCTGGAAACTCCAATACACCGGCATTACCCAGTGCAACCTGGTGCTGGATAACCTGCCCAACATTGACATCCCGGATGTCCGCAGAAATGAAATCACTGGGCAGGCCCTGTTTTTGCGCGCTTACTACTATTTTTTGCTGGTGCAGGTGTTCGGCGATGTGCCGCTGTACACCAAAATCACCCCGCCAGAGGAGCTTAAAATACCGAGGACACCCAAAGCAACGGTGTACGGGCAAATCATTGCCGATTGCGTGCGGGCGGCCGAACTGTTGCCCCTGGATTATCCGGCCTCCGAAACGGGCCGAGCCACCAAAGGTTCCGCCTGGGGCCTGGCGGCCAAAACCAGCATGTATCAGCAAAACTGGGATAAGGCGCTGGAATACATTGGCAACCTGAAATCCCTGAACCGGTACGCGCTCATGCCCGATTATGAGGACAATTTTAGGGAAAACACCCAAAACAACGCCGAATCGGTGTGGGAAATTCAGCACACCAACCTCGAACTGGGCGTCGGCAATTTCCTAAACCAGTGGTGGGCGTCCAAAAAATTTGAAGGCTATGGTTTTGCAGAAGTGACCGAGGCGTATGTGCTATCGTTTGAGCCCAACGATCCGCGCCGCCGCTTCACCGTGGCCATGAACAACGAAGACTACTTCGGGCTGGTGTACAAAAATTCGTTTTCCGCCACCAAATACAGCGTGCGCAAGTACCTGCAAGCCAAAGACGAGGTGACCCAAAAAGCCGATGGCGACATCAACTACACGGCCATTCGGTACGCGGAAGTGCTGCTGTGGGAGGCCGAAGCCCTCACCGAACTGGGGCGCATGCCGGAAGCCCTTGCACCCCTTGAGCAAGTGCGCGCCCGCGCCCGTGCCCAGGCCACCGATCCACTTTCGGCCCTGCCTGCGGTGACCACCACCGACCAGCAGGCCCTCCGCACCGCTGTGCGCCACGAACGCCAGGTGGAACTGGGTTTTGAGTTGCACCGCTTTTTCGATCTGGTGCGCTGGGGTGTGGCTGCCCAGGCATTGCCCGGTTTCCAGCCCGGCAAACACGAGGTATTCCCCATTCCTCAAACGGAACTTGACCTCAATGGGGCACTCCGACAAAACGACAATTACTAATAAATTACACCAAACATGCATTTTTGTAAATTTTATACAGGATTAACCATTAGCCTTTTGTCTGCCATGTCCCTGTGGGGTCAGGCCGGGCAAATTTCCATTGCCCGCGTAGAGCAAATGCCCAACCAGCCTGCGCCATACAACGTGCGCAACTGGCGGCAAGTGGCGCTTCAGTTTGATTCTTTTGCGTACGATCTTCAAAAAACGGGACAATACCTGCCGCTGAGTTTCCTCAGTCCCGGCGGGGTCAATTACCCACAACAACCCACGTTCCGTTTGCACACTTATGTGGGCACCAACTCGCCGTTTGGCAACGAGGCCATCAACGTGTTGCCCTCTTTGGTGGGCGCTACGCTGGCCGGGGCGGACAAAAGCGCCCAGTTTGGCCAAAACTGGCTGCGCATGAGCCAGGATTTTTTCAACAAGGCCAACGGCGAAAACATTTACCTGAACAATGCGGGGGCCAGCAGTGGCAGCGACTGGTGGTACGACCTCATGCCCAATGTATTTTTTTACCAGCTTTATGACTTGTACCCGGGTTCGGGCACGGAGGCCGATGGGCAGTTTAACACCATTGCCGACCGTTTCCTGGAGTCGGTGCGCGCTATGGGCGGCAACGATGCGCCCTGGGAGCCTGCGTACATGAACTACCGCGCCTGGAAATTCAAAACCATGCAGCCCAATCCCAACGGTGTAAAGGAACCCGAAGCGGCGGGCGCGTACGCCTGGGTGCTGTACAACGCCTGGACGAAAACCGGCAACCCTGAACACCTCAAAGGGGCCGAATGGTCGATGGAGTTTTTAAACGAATGGCCCGATAACCCTTCCTACGAGCTGCAACTGCCCTACGGCACGTATACGGCAGCCAAAATGAACGCCGAATTGGGTACCCAATACGACATAGAAAAAATGATCAACTGGTCGTTCAATCGCGGCAATTTACGCGGCTGGGGCACCATAGTGGGTACCTGGGGCGGCTTCGACGTGTCGGGTTTGGTGGGCGAAGCCAACGACGCCGGCAACGATTACGCCTTCCAACTCAACGGCGTGCAGCAGGCGGCAGCGCTGGCACCCATGGTGCGGTACGACAAACGTTTTGCCCGGGCGATGGGCAAGTGGGTGCTCAATTTAGCCAATGCCACCCGGCTGTTTTATCCCGGGTTCCTGCCCAACAACAAGCAGGACGCCTCCGCCTGGTCGGTTGTCAACGATCCGCAGCAGGTCATGGGCTATGAAGCCCTGCGCCAGCAGTCGCCCAACGGATCGCCTTTTTCCACCGGCGACGCCCTGCAAGGCGGCTGGGCGGCCACCAACCTGGCGCTGTACGGCAGCGGTTCCATCGGGTACCTTGGGTGCATGGTGGACAAAACGAACGTGGATAAAATCCTTCGGATCGACCTGTTGAAAACCGATTTTTACCACGCTGCGGCGTATCCCTCCTATTTGTACTTTAACCCGTACAACACCGCGCAAACGGTGCAACTTGAGGTGGGCAGCACGCCCGTGGACGTGTACGAGGCCCTTTCCGAGTCGTTTATTTTGCAAAATACAAGCGGTGTCGTCAACCTCAGTATTCCGGCCAATCAAGCCATCGTGGTGGCGCTTACCCCTGCAGGCGGTGCGGTGACTTACCGGCAGAACCGGATGCTGGTCAACGGCGTGGTGGTCGATTATGACCAGCATGCGCAGGCTTACACCCGGGTGCCCCGCATCAAAGCGTTGGCGGCAGGGAAAAATCCATTGGAAGTGGGCGACTCCACTGCTGTTTTTGCAACCGTTGAAGACGTTGATTCGGGACAGATCACGTACACCTGGAGCAGTTCATTGGGCGCTGTTTCAGGAGCGGGCGCAGAGGTTGTGTTCAAAGCGCCAGTGTTTTCGGGTAATGCCGTGGTTCAACTGATCGCCACCGATCCGCAGGGCAACAGCGACACGGCGAGCCTGGAGTTGTCGGTGGTGGCCGACATCAACGAGGCACCGCAAATCGTGTCTGTTCAAAAAAGCGAGGCGTTTACCGCGCCCAGCGGAACGCTGCAACTCACGGCCACCGCCACCGATGCCGACAACGATCCCCTGATTTTTACGTGGACAGCGAATGGCGGCACGTTCAGTGGCAGCGGCAACACCGTGAATTGGACAGCACCGAGTGCCGAGGGCATTTTTCAGCTTATCGTGAGGGCTACCGACGATCAGGGTTTGTTTGCCGAGGCGTCGACCGCCGTGTTGGTCAAAAATTTCGACGCGGTACCTGGCAACCGCATTGCACACTATCCTTTTACGGGAAATGCGCTCGACGTGAGCGGCAACCAGCTCCACGGGCAGCCCAACGGCGTGGTGTTGGTGCCCGATCAAAACGGCATTCCGCAAAGCGCGTACTATTTCAATGGTGGTGCGCAACACATTTTGGTGAACAACAGTCCGCTGCTGAATGTGCAGGACGCCATCGCGGTCAGTTGTTGGTTCAGCCCGAGCGCCTTGCCCGAAAAAGAGACCTTTTTGATCTCGCACGGCAGTTGGCAGAACCGCTGGAAAATATCGCTGACCCCGGATAAAAACCTGCGCTGGACGGTCAACACGCTTAACACCGTCAGCGACCTCGACGCGGGCGTGGTGTTGCAAACTGACCGGTATTACCACGTGGCGGCCACGTACGATGGCGTTTTGATGGCGTTGTACCTCGACGGGGAGTTGCAGGCGTACAAGGCGTTGACGGGTAAAATGCGCACCACCACGCTGGCTTTGCTGATGGGTCAGATGTTGCCCGGACAGCCAGAATATAACTTCAAAGGCGTGCTGGACGCCGTCAGCATTTTTGATTACGCGCTGGCGCCCGACGCGGTGAACGCGCTGTACCAGCAGGGCGTGACGGCTTTGGGGACGCCTGTTTCCCCCGAAACGGCACCGCTGGCCATCTGGCCCAATCCGGTTTCAGGCATGTTGCGCATAACAGTGCCGCCTCATGTGGGCACCGCTTTATTGCAGGTACACGACGCAACGGGGCGCCTTGTGCTGGAAAAAGCCGTGCCACAAGCCGAATGGATGGAGGTTGATTTTGCAGCCTTTCCGCCGGGCGTGTATGTGGTGTCGGTGTTGGGTGAAGGAGGGCGGTATTACGGAAGGGTGGTGAGGGGTATGTAGTGGAGTGGTCAAATGTGCTGAATATGGTAGCTGTACTTTTCCTCCCCGTTGCTGATGGCAGGGACGCCTACAGCGGCAACAAAATCCTTAAAGGTTTGCTTCATTTAATATAAACTCGTATTTTTGTTTCCAAAAAACCTAAAATTTTAGGAAAAACAGAAATGAAATTACTTGAATTTTTAGACAGATTTAAAAAAGAACCCGTGTTTTCAGTGCAGCAGGTGGAGCAGGTATATCCGGGGTTTGAGCGGGAAAGCCTGCTCAATTGGCAAAAAAAAGGCTATATTGTACGCATTCGGAATGGTTGGTACAGCGTCGCTGGTCGCATCGCTACCGAAGAACACCTGTACTGGGTAGCCAATAAGATATACAAGCCTTCTTATGTCTCTTTGGAAACCGCTCATGCCTTTTATGGTTGGATCCCGGAAGGGGTGTTCACCGTCACGTCTGTGTCCACCCGGAAAACACAGGTATTTGACACGACTATAGGCCACTTCCGTTATTCCAGCGTAAAACCCTCCCTTTTTTTTGGCTACCGTCTGTTGAAAACGGAGGGCTATGGCATAAAAATAGCTGAACCCGAGAAAGCCTTGCTCGATTTTCTTTACCTGTACCCAAAAATCGCCACTACAGCAGATTTTGAGGCGCTTCGCTTCAATCTCGACCAAATGAGAAATGAAATAAACCAGGAAAAACTGAGCGCATATTGCACGCTATTTGATTCCGTTGCCTTGTCTAAACGGCTCCAAATCTTTAAAAACCATCTTTACCATGCTGAATCTGTCTGAACTACTGGAGGCTTATCCGGCGGCCTTGCGCGTGCATCGGCCATTCATTCTGCGCGAATACCTGCAATGCAAGATTCTCGAAATTTTGTTTGAAGGTACTTATGCCAATCGTTTTTGCTTTCTGGGCGGCACTTGCCTCCGTCTGGTGCACAACAATTCCCGGTTTTCAGAAGACTTGGATTTCGATAATTTTCAAGTCACTGAATCCGAATTCAACGAGGTATCCAAATCTATTCAAATAGGCCTGGAACAGCAGGGGTATCAGGTTGAAATGAAACAAGTTATTCGGGGCACGTACCACTGCTACATCCGTTTTCCCGGGCTGTTGTTTGAGCAGGGCCTCAGCGGATACCGCGAAGAAAAAATCCTCATCCAACTTGATACAGAACCTCAGTATTTCGACTTTAAGCCCGAAAACTATATTCTGAACCGGTTTGACGTGACTACCCAAATCCTTACTACACCACTACCTATCCTTTTGGCGCAAAAATTCACCGCACTCTGCCAGCGTAAAAGGAGCAAAGGCCGAGATTTCTTTGACATTGCCTTTCTCTTGTCGAAGTCGGTGAAACCTGACTACGCATTTTTAGAGATGAAACTGGGGGTATCCAATCGCGCCCAATTAATGGAACGGGTACGAGACATTTGCCAACAGTTGGACATGGAAGACATGGTGAAAGACGTACGCAATTTCTTGTTTTACCCAAGTGATGAAAAAAAGATACGGTTGTTCTTGCCGGTATTAGAGCAATCAGATTTATAACAATCAGGGGTATTGTTGCCTTCGCTTGCGTGCCACCCAACAAGAAGCGATGGAATGAGATTACGCACCCTCCCCTTGCTGTTGGCGAAGATACCTACAGCACCAACAAACCCTTTTTATACGGTCTTATCATCAACAGAGAAAGTGTATAGTACCACCTATTCACCGCATAGTATCATATCCCCCCTTTCCGACTGTGTAATTTTACCATGATTCTCAATTACCCAATAAAAAATGTTCTTTATAACCATTTTAAACCCATCAGAATATGAGACAGCGTTCAACCCTGTTTTTTCTGCTTGCCACGTGGCTGCTTGCGGCCTCGGTATTGCCTGCGCAAACCCCCGTGGGATATTACACGTTTTCGGGCAACGCCAAAGACCAAAGCACCTTTGCCAACAACGCTTCGGTCAACGGCGCAACCCTCACACAAGACCGGTTTGGCTGGTCTAATGCAGCGTTCCAGTTCGACGGCACCCAGAGCGCCATCCGCGCCAACAACGCTGCACAACTCAATTCGGCTTCGGCCACCATCAGCTTCTGGATCAACCCGACGTCGTTTCCGGCACAGGGTGAGGTGTACCTGATTTCTTTTGGCGGGTACCAGGAGCGCTTCAAAATTTCGATGCCCACCCACGGCAAACCTGTGTTTACCACCCACAACGCCGGCATTTGCTGCAGCGACATGGACTCGGGCACGCCACTGGCGCTCAACACCTGGACGCACGTGGTGATGGTACACGACGGCGCCAAAGACATCATTTACTTTAACGGCCTAAAAGTCAACGAGAAAGCCGTAACAGGCGCACTCGACCCCAGCACAAAACCGCTGGGCATCGGGTACGATCCGATTGAAAACACCAACTACTTCAACGGCGCACTGGACGACGTGGCCTTCTATGCCGTGGCCCTCAGCGACGCCCAGATTGCCGCCTTATACGCCGCCCAAAACACCGCCCCCGTGGTGGCGCAAGGCAAAGTAGCGGCCTATGATTTCAACAACAACGGCTTCGACGATTCGGCCTTCGGCAACCACGCCGACATCCAAAGCGCAGCGCTGGCCACCGACCGTTTTGGCTTCGGCAAAAGCGCGCTGTCATTGAACGGTACAAGCGCTGAAGCAACTGCCTCCAATGGCGCACAGCTCAATTCAGCAGCCAGCACCATCACCTTTTGGGTGAAAGTGAACGCCTTGCCTGCTACCGGCGAGGCCTACCTGTTGTCGTTTGGCGGCTGGCAAGAGCGCTGGAAAATTTCGCTGCCTCCCCACGGCAAGCCGGTGTTTACGACCAATTCCGCAGGCGGCATTTCCGACATGGACTCCGGCAACGGCAATGAGCTCCCCGTGGGCGTTTGGAAACAAGTGGTGATGGTGCACGACGGCACGAACGACAAAATTTTCATCGACGGCGTGCTTAAAGGACAAAAGGCTGTTGCCGGGGCACTCAATGCCACCACCCAACCCTTCGGTATTGGCTATAACCCCATTGACGGCGGCAACTGGTTCGACGGTTCCATAGACGACATCGGCCTTTACAATTACGCGCTCACCGACGCCGCTGTGGGCACCCTGTTCAGCGCCGAATCCGCCTTTCCCGGCACGGCTACCGACCTGGTGGCCAACTACAGCCTCAACGGCAACGGCACAGACGACACCCAACTTCAAAACCATGCTGTACTGGATGCAGGTGCAACCGCCACCACCAACCGCCATGGCTGGGGTTCTAACGCCCTTACCGGTTATGCCACGGCCGATAACTCTGCCGCCCTGCAATCAGACTTCACCACCATCAGTTTTTGGGTAAAGGTGAATGCCCTGCCTGGCACAGGAGAAGTCTACCTGCTGTCGAACGGCGGCTATCAGGAACGCTGGAAAATATCCCTCCCGCCTCACGGCAAGGTGGTGTTTACCACGTATGCCACCGCTTGTTGCAGCGACATGGACGCTGGCAACGGCAACGAACTGCCCGTGGGCGTGTGGAAACACGTCGTGATGGTACACGACGGCGCAAAAGACAAGATTTTCATCAACGGCGTACTCGCCAACGAGAAAAACACCACCGGCGCACTGCACAAAACCAGGTACCCGCTTGGCATTGGCTACGACCCGATTGACAAAGGAAGCTTTTTCGACGGCAGCCTTGACGACGTGCAGTTGTACAACCGCGCCCTTTCTAACGCGGAAGTGGCAGCACTGTACACAACCCAGAATCAGGCACCGGTGGTGGCGGGCACCCTGGTAGCCAACTACACCTTCAGCGGAGACGGCTCCGACGCCACAGCCTACCAAAACAATGCCACCGGTACTGCCCTTGGTGCCGACCGTTTTGGAAAAGCCAACAAAGCCGCCGCGTTCAACGGCATCACCTCGGAAGTGACGGCAGCCAATTCGCCACAATTGAATTCACCGCTGACGACCGTCGGTTTTTGGATCAACTTGAATTCCTTGCCAGCCAACGGCGAAGTCTATCTGCTGTCTTTTGGCGGCTGGCAGGAGCGCTGGAAAGTATCGCTGCCCCCGCACGGCAAATTGGTATGGACTACCAACCACAGCGGCGGCATTTCTGACATGGACGCCGGCAATGGCAATGAACTGCCCGTGGGTGCATGGCGCTACGTGACCCTGGTACACAATGGCGCAAAAGACATCATTTACATCAACGGTTTGCAGGTAGCTGAGAAAAACGTGGTGGGCACGCTCAACAACACCACCAAACCCTTCGGCATTGGATACAACGCAATAGACGGTGGCAATGTGCTGGACGGACGTATTGACGAAGTGCAGGTGTACAACGTGGCCCTTTCGGCAGCCCAGATTGCTGCCCTCTATGCTGCGCAAAACCAGCCCGGCACAGTAACCGATACGGAAGCGCCTTGTGCGCCCTTGAACTTGTCGGCCAACGTGGTATTCACCAGCGTGAATCTGTCTTGGTTGCCTGCCATGGACAACACCGATGTAACGGCTTACAACGTGTATCAAGACAGCGCCCTGATAGCCACTGTGCCCAACACGGCATCCACCGTTTCGGGACTGAAGCCGCTCACTGATTTTGTGTTTGGCGTCTCTGCGGTAGACGAAGCCGGCAACGAGTCGCTGCGTACAACGTTAAAGGTCACCTCTGGCGACGACGAAACGCCTGACACCACGCCGCCTACCGTTCCGGGTAATCTCCAGGGCACGGCGTCTTCCAATTCTGTGCTGGTGTCTTGGGACGCGTCTACTGACGACCGCAAGGTGGCCGGTTATGTGGTGCTGGTAGACGGCGTGCTCGCCGACAGCGTGTCTGAAACCACCCTTTCTATTTTTATCGGCGGCCTGGATCCGCTGACCCTGTACACGTTTGAAGTGTACGCTTTTGACGCTGCGGGAAACAACTCGGGGCTGGGCGAAATTACCCTGAGCACCTCGGCCCCCATCGTGACGAGCGAAGCGGGCATGGTGGCGTACTATCCGTTTGACGGCAACGCCAACGATGCCACGCCTTACAACAACCACGGCGTGATCGGTGGCAATCCGGTGTTTGAAACTTCCGCCCACCCCAACGGCGGCACGCAAAACATCAAATTTGACGGCGACCAGGACTCTGTGCGCGTGCCCAACGGCGTGCAATTGATCTCTGATTACACCACCGTTTCCTTCTGGATCCGGGTAGATGGCAAAAACCTGCAAGACGCCGAAGCATACGTCATGGACTTCGGGCACTGGAGCGAGCGCTGGAAAATATCGCTGCCACAACACTTGAAAATTGTGTGGACCACCAACGGCAGCAACCTGCAATTCCCGGTGTTCATTTCCGACATGGACAGCGGCGACGGCAACGAAATGGTCATTGGTTTCTGGTGGTTTGTCACCATGGTGCATGATGGCGTCAACGACATCGTATTTGTGAACGGTCAACAGGTGAACATCAAACCTGTGAACACCAAACTCAACAGCACCGCCCGTCCGCTTTGCTTTGGCAGCAACCCCATAGAAGGCGGTCAATACCTGCCCGGCGCGTTGGATGAAGTCAAAATATACAACAAGGCACTCACCGCTGCCGAGATCGCCAAGCTGTTTGCTACGGGCACCACGGGTACGAATGACCTCGACGCCAACCTGTTGCGCGGCCTCGTGCTCAACGTTTCGCCCAATCCGGTGGCCGATGTGTTGACCATCCGGCACGCATTTCCTGATAACCAGGCGCTGCTCATCCGCGTATTCGATGTGCAGGGCCGACAGGTAGACGGGCTTCAGTTTGATGCACGTGAAATTCCAACAGGACAAATTGCCCTGCGCATGGGCAGCTATGCGGCTGGCATGTACACGATCAACTTTGTGCTCGGCGGCAAAAACCTGGGTTCGGTGCTGGTGGATAAGCACTAAATCATTCCTGTATGTGATTCCCCACTTTTGCGGTTTTGCGGTTTGATATTTTGCGGTTTTGCGGTTAAGTATTTTTAATTTAAAAAATTTTTAATTTAAAAAATATTTAAACCGCAAAACCGCAAAACCGCAAAATGTAAAACCGCAAAAGTTTTACACAATTTGTATTTTTTTGTAACTACTTAGCACCCGCCTGCGGCGGCACCTAAAGATTAATTTCACCACAGATTCACACAGATTTACACAGATTATGTCCGGATTGTGCGCTATTTTGAATGAAATTTGTGTTTAATCTGTGTAAATCTGAGTGATCCGTGGTAAAAATTGCATTCGCCGAAGGCGAATGCTAAATAGTTACATTTTTTCTATAACCCACTTTTTTATCCCCAACATGTTTCCATCAAAACGATTCGAACAAAATCCAATCCTTACGACAAAAGACATCAACCCCAGCAGACCAGATTTCGTGGTGGAATGTGTTTTAAATCCGGGCGTGTTCCAGTTTGAAGGCAAAACCTGGTTGCTTTTGCGTGTAGGCGAACGGCCGGTGCAAAAAGAAGGCCGGATTTCGTTTCCTGTTTTGCTGGCAGATGGGGCCACCGACATCCGGGAATTTGACAAAAACGACCCCGCGCTCAACCTCACCGACCCGCGCATGGTGGGGTACCAAAACAAGATGTACCTGTCTACCCTTTCGCACCTGCGCCTGGTGTGCAGCGACGACGGTATACACTTCAGCGAATCGCCAGATGTTCCGGCTTCCATTTTTGGGTATGGGCCGCTGGAAACCTACGGCATTGAAGATTGTCGGGTGAGCTTTTTCGAAAACACGTACCACCTGACGTACACGCAAGTGTCGGAAAACGGCGTAGGGGTGGGCCTGATGCGCACCCGCGACTGGCGGCATTTTGCCCGCGAGGGCATGATCATTGCGCCTCACAACAAGGATTGCGCGTTGTTCGATGAGAAAATTGGGGGCAAATATTTTTGTTTGCACCGACCGTCCGGAATTGGCCTTGGGGGAAATTTTATTTGGCTGGCTTCTTCCTTCGATTTGCTTCACTGGGGCCACCACCAGTGCATCCTGCACACCCGCGAGGGCTGGTGGGACAGTGCGCGGGTGGGCGCAGGCGCAGCGCCGATAAGAACGCCGGAAGGCTGGCTGGCCTTGTACCATGGCGCAGACCATACGCACCGTTACGGGCTGGGGGCCGTGTTGCTTGACCTGAAAAACCCGGCGAAGGTGCTGGCGCGCTCACACGACCCTATTTTTGAACCGGTTGCGGAGTATGAGCTGACCGGTTTTTTTGGCAATGTGGTGTTCAGCAACGGCCACCTGGTGGATGGTGACCAAATCACCATGTACTACGGCGCGTCAGACGAAGTCATTTGCGGTGCCACCCTTTCCATTCAGGACATATTATCTGACATATTAAAAACAGCCTGAAGATGTTTGAAAAACTGACCTCAGAGTTTACTTTTTTCCGTTCGCATCCGCTGGGCATGCGTGTACTGTTGCTCACCAACCTCATTTATGCGCTGGTGATGCCCATTGTGGAGCTGTTTATCGGGGCGTACATCATGCGCAATTCATCGGACATCAGCCTGGTGGTCATTTTCCAGTTGGCGGTGTACACCGGTATACCGCTGACGTTTATGATCAATGGTTTTTTGCTCAACCACTTTCCCATAGCCCGCATGTATTCGCTGGGCATGCTGTTGAGCGGCGTATCCATGTTTGCTATGATGTCGCTCCAGGAATTGGATACCACAGGGGTATTTTTTGCGGGACTCATCATGGGTTTGTCGTACGGATTTTTTTGGGCCAACCGCGATTTTCTGGCGCTGAACACCACCCACGACGGCAACCGAAATTACTATTACGGCGTTGAAACATTTTTTTACACCATTGCCGGCATAGTGGTGCCGTTGGCTGCCGGGGCGTTTATTGCCGGTACTGAAAAAAACGGCTGGTTCGGCGGAAACGTCAATACGGCATATTATATCCTGACGCTGGCGGTGTTCGTGTTGTCGGTTTTGGCCTCTGTTTTGGTGCACCGCGGTCAGTTTCAGAATCCGCAGAAGGCGCCTTTTTTATTCTTGAAATTTGACCGGCTGTGGAACAAAATGCTGGGTTTGTCGGCGCTCAAGGGGGTGGCACAGGGCTACATCGTGACGGCTCCCACCATGTTGATCCTGACCCTGGTGGGCAAAGAGGGCGCTCTGGGGCTTATTCAGGGGGTTGCAGCTTTTCTGTCGGCCATACTGTTGTACGCATTGGGTCGATTAACGGGGCCCAGACACCGGCTGCTGATTTATGGCATTGGTTGTGGGCTGTTCGTGGTGGGCGCTTTTTTCAACGCCTGGTTGTACTCGGCTTTGGGCGTCATTTTGTTTGTGTTGTGCCTGTTGTTTGCG
>JBMOHO010000062.1:0-13951 GCA_049317805.1 Saprospiraceae bacterium | reverse complement strand
TCATGTACTGGGGATTCGGCGTGGGCGCCTATGGCATCGTGTACCTGTTGCTTCGATATGGCATGGGACTTATCCGGGGCATTCCGCTGGGCTATTTTACGCCGGTACTCATGCGGACGGTGGTCTGGATGGTAGCCGCTTCGGTTATCGGTTCTTTTGCCTTTCAACTCATGGAATTTCCCATCGGGGGGGTGTTTGGTCAGTCGGTGAGTGCGTACCTCCAAAACCTGCTGGGCGTATTGGGCACTTTGGCGCTGTTGTTTTTTGGCCTGCTGGCCGCTTTTGTATGGTCCAATAACCCCTCCCTCGACGAATTTACCTGGCGACAGGTGCAATATGAAACGCGCCGGGCCTGGGAAGACCTGCGGACAGGCCGCTACGGCACGCGGCCTCCTCCTCCTCCTCCACGGGTCAAACGCGAAAAACCCGAAACCACGTCATCCAATGACGCACCTCCGGAAACCGTAGCGCCTGCTGCGCCTGCGGTATTGAGTGCCGAATCGGCCGACAAATCTGTCGCTTTTGACCTGGCCAAACAAAGCAGCCTGTTCGCCGATGTCGAATTGCCCAAAGCAAAATTATTGGACGGCGATCTCGAGATGGAGATCAACTTGCCGCCGCCGCCTACACCCGTGGTGCCCGATGAGGCCGACCAGTACAAACCACCCGTGGAGCAGGTGCAGCAAGACAGCGAACTGAGCACCGAACCGTACGACCCCACGCTGGAACTCTCGCATTACGAGTATCCGCACCTGCAACTGCTCAACGAATACGAACAGCTTAACCTTGAAATTGACCGCGAAGAACTGGAGGCCAACAAAAACCAGATCATCCAGACACTCCTGTATTTCAAAATCGAGATTGAGAAAATCCGAGCCACCATCGGCCCCACAGTTACCCTGTACGAAATAGTACCCGCCCGCGGTGTGCGCATTTCCAGAATCAAAAACCTGGAAGACGACATTGCCCTCAACCTCTCTGCCCTGGGCATCCGCATCATTGCGCCCATTCCGGGCAAAGGCACCATCGGCATCGAAGTGCCCAATAAAAACCGCCAGACGGTGGGCATGCGCGAGGTGCTGATGAGCGACAAGTTTAAGCGCGCCAAAATGGAGCTGCCCATCGCATTAGGTAAAAGCATTCAAAACGAGGTGTTTGTGGCCGATCTTGCCAAAATGCCCCACTTGCTCATTGCTGGCGCCACCGGGCAGGGTAAATCGGTGGGCATCAACGTGGTCATCAATTCACTGCTGTACAAAAAACACCCCTCCCAGGTCAAGCTCATCCTCATCGACCCGAAAAAGGTGGAGCTTTTCCCTTATGCGCGCCTCGAAAATCACTTCCTGGGGTTTTTACCTGACCAATTGGAGCCCATTGTCACCGACACAACCAAAGTGGTGCATACGCTCAATTCGCTCATCATCGAGATGGAATCGCGCTATGACCAGCTCAAAAAAGCGGAGGTGCGCAACATCGCCGAATACAATGAAAAGTTTGTTGCCCGCCGACTCAACCCCAACAAGGGCCACAAATTCCTGCCGTACATCGTGCTCATCATTGATGAGTTTGCCGACCTGATCATGACCGCAGGCAAAGAGGTCGAACTGCCCATCGGCCGGCTCGCCCAGCTCGCCCGCGCCGTAGGCATACACCTTATTATTGCTACCCAACGCCCGTCGGTCAACATCATCACGGGTGTCATCAAGGCCAACTTCCCGGCGCGCATCGCCTTTAAAGTGGCTTCTAAAGTAGACTCGCGCACCATCCTCGACACCGGTGGCGCCGAACAACTTTCCGGGCGCGGAGACATGCTTTTGAGTGTAGGGGGCGACATCATCCGCCTGCAATCGGCTTTCATCGACACGCCGGAAGTGGAGCGCGTCATTGATTTCATCTCTCACCAGCAAGGCTTTGCAGAGCCGTTCTTCTTGCCCGAATTCCACCCCGACAGCGATGGCGGCGGCGAGGCCAAATCGTTTAGCCTGGCTGAACTGGACGACATGTTTGAAGACGCGGCGCGGCTTATTGTGGAAACGCAGCACGGATCCACCAGCATGATCCAGCGCCGCATGAAACTGGGCTACAACCGCGCCGGACGCATCATGGATCAACTGGAAGCCTTGGGCATTGTTGGCCCGGCCGAAGGCTCCAAGCCTCGGGAAGTGCTGTATTACGGTATGCCGGAGTTGGAAAATTATTTGGGTGAGTTGCGGAAAAGGCGATAATCCGTAGCGGCGACTTCAGTCGCCGAAAAGCCGCAAAGCGGCAAAATGCGCTAAACCATAACGGCAAATTCAGTCGCCGAAAAGCCGCAAAGCGGCATGGTACAGTTCAGGCTGGTGTAGTTTCGGCGACTGTTGCGCGTTTCTGTGGCGACTGTTGCACGTTTCTGTGGCGACTGTTGCGCTTTATCGGCGACTGTTGCGCGTTTCTGTGGCGACTGTTGCACGTTTATCGGCGACTGTTGCGCGTTTCTGCGGCGACTGTTGCGCTTTTATCGGCGACTGAAGTCGCCGTTACGGGCGTTTTTCCATTTTTTGGGTCGACAACGTCCGACGCTGACGGTCCTGGATTTGAACGAGGTACATGCCTTTGGGCAAGTCGCTCACGGAGTAATGGTCGCCGCGTACGTATTCGAAATCCTTTACTTTTTTTCCCACTAAGTTATACACGGCCAAATAAGCCACGGAAGGGTCGGCGTTTTCAGAAAGGGCTATGAAATCAGTAGCTGGATTAGGATATACGCTGAGGACACCCTTGCCGGCACTTTGTGCGCGGAGGGCAAAGGACATCAGGAAAAATGCACTAAAGAGTAAACAATGTTTCATGCGGATCGGGTTGTTTTACCGGCGCAAAATATGGGTTTTTTATTCATATTTGCAACAGCGGGTATTATGTATTCACAAAATTTTAACTACTGTTTAACTTAAATGCCCAAATTCGTCTCTGAAAGGACATTCATTCTGACGGCAAAGGCAAATTTTTTATGTCAAAATGCCCTTCAAGCAAATCATGGTAGGACATTTGAAGCGGCGGCTCCATCACCACTTGTGTGATGCTGACCGTGCGAACGCGGTTGTCCCGGTTCATCACATAATCGTTTTCGGAGTCGCCGACGCTGCCGGTACGGTGCAATAATAGTGCCGCTTCGGGAGCAATGGGTTGGGCCTGCGCCAGCAGCCAATGGCGGAATACCCTTTCCCGTGCTTCCTGCATGAGCGGCGGGTATAAGGTAGCTGAACACCAGAAAGCCGGTTCGTGTGGTTCCAGGCGCCGAACATGTCGCTGATGACCATCCCAGCGCAGTTCGTTCACTTGCCGGCGGTGGAAATACAAAAAAGTAAAAGGCTCTATGTTTTCCAGGTCGTACGCATTGACAAAAGATTCCCAATCGGGTTGCTCCAGAAAATCCATTAAGATCAGCCCCCTGCTGCGCCGGTATGGGGGATTCCGTTCGTGCCGCACAAATGCGCCGTTGAGCAGGCAAACCGTCGGGCCGTCTTGCACCGCCGCAATCCACGCACCGCCAGCCCCGGTATCGCGCGGAAACAGACACCACCGCCCGCCCAGCGAGACTTGCTCTATGCGTTGCGGCGACCTTGTGGGTGCCTCGTCCCGGTTATGGGTCAATATAAATCCCTCCCGGATGGGTAAGTAGGTTACGGTACACATTTGATTTGGGATTTGGGATTTCGGATTTGGGATTTCGGATTTTAATGGGGGTATTGAAAGTGTTTTTTTTCCTGGATCAATTTGGACACGGTTTCGGGCACTTGAGTGATCCAGGTTTTGCCGCCTTCGCGGATGTCTTGCAGCACATGTTTGTGGTAAATATGCAGGATGTCCGGGTTAAAGTTTTTAATGTCGACGATGTGGCCTTTATGCAACAGGTACTGATAAATAAAATGGATTTCTTCCGGAATGTCGAGATTTTGGGCGGTCATGAGCTCTTCCTGATCAATTAACTTGGCCGGGTAGATGTAAAAGCGCACATTTCGGAGGAAAATTTCACCCAATGCATCCAGTACATTGTCGGGGTTTTGTTCCACGTTTTCGCGCAGGATGTTGCGCAGTTTGCGGGCGCCCATCGCCAGGCCGATGCGCTGCACTTTGTAGTTGCCAAAGTACGCAATCAGTTTATTGTGCTGAACGCATGCGGAAACAATGACGGTACGCCCGAGCGCACACAACAGGTCGGCACGATCCAGAAAGTCGCGTTCGTCCAATTCACCCTCCGCGCGGAGGTTTTCAATGGTGATTTCAGCAAGAAACCAGGTATTGTCGGCCTGTACGTCAGGCTCTTGCCGAAACTGCTCGTATGCGCGCTCAATCATGTCTTCCTGCACCAGGGTGGGCGGCCGAAAGCTGCCTCGGGCAATCAGAATGGATTTTTTGTACAAAAACTCGCCGGCATGGACGCTGCGCTGATCGGGCGAAAAAATGGTCACATCGCTCAGGCCATGTTTAACGGCCCACAAGCACAGCAGCCGGTTGTCTACCCCTTCAAAATCTGGACCCTCCAGCCGCACCATGTCGAGCATGACCCTTCCGCGCAGGCCATCGAGCAAAGACACCAACAGTGTTTCAGGATCGGAAGCATAGCGGTAACAGCCATATACCATGTTCACGCCCAGCACACCCACCGCTTGTTGTTGCAGGCGGTTGTTGTTGTCGAGCATGTGCACGTGGATGATCAGGTCGTTTGGCGGCCTGTCAGGACTCAATTGAAATCGAAGCCCGAGCCAGCCGTCGCCCTTGATGGTACGGGTAAAATTGATGGCCGAAACCGTATCGGCAAACGCAAAAAACGTTTGGTCGGGTCGAACTGCGCGCAGGCGTTTTTCCATAAGCCCATACTCATGGTCTAGCATGCGGTACAAACGGGGTTCGCACACATAACGGCCCTTTCCACGCTCTTCTGCGCCGTAGATGTCGTCTGACACCTGTTTGTCGTAAGCGCTCATGCTTTTGGCGATGGTGCCTGCTGCTGCGCCCACCTGGAAAAAAAACCGTGCGACCTCCTGTCCGGCACCTATCTCGGCAAAAGCACCGTACACCTTGTCGTCTAAATTAATTTCCAGCGCCTTTTGTTCCGTTTCAAGGATATTTCGGGTCATAACCAGCGTACTTTGTTGTCTAAGGGTTCTCGTATGCCCGGTACAGGCGGCATGTCGTGGTGGCTTACATAAAAAATCCCGAGACAACGTTGTCCGGCGTCAAGCGACAAAAATTCATTTGCTTCCAACATGGCTTTGGGCGTACTCCAGTAAGCGCCCAGCCCGATGGCGCTGCAGTGCAGCCACATGTTTTGAACAGCCATAGCCACCGAGGCAATTTCTTCAAACTCCGGTATCCGCATGTCCGGATCGCGCTGCATGATGATGGCGATCACGGCACCCGCCCGAAGCGGGCTTTCGCCTGCTTTTTGCTTTTTTTCTTCTGAAAACAGGTCGGGAGCCGTGTTTTTTTCAAAAAAATCGGACAAATAGGCACCCAATGCGCGCCGGCTTTGCTCGCTGTGAAACACCTGAAACCGCCAGGGTTCTGTCCGCCTGTGCGTGGGAGCCCAGCGCGCACTTTCCAGAAGAGCTTCCAGGGTTTCCCGCTCGATAACAGCATCGGGTACATAAGACTTTGGATACACCGATCGGCGGTTTCGAATCAATTCAATAAGATCTGTAGGTAGCATGCCGCAAAGATAATCAGCAACTCAACTCCTCAACTCCTCAACTCAACTCAACTCCTCAACTCAAATAATCAATACCGGCACCTGCACGCTATGCCGAACGCTGTCGATGGTGGATCCAAACACGAGGTCTTTCAGTAGCCGGTGCCCGTGCGAACCCATGACGAGCAGATGAGCGCCTGTTTCCACAACCAGTTTGGGCAAAACCTGCTTCGCCGGGCCAAAACCGATGGACGCTTCGGTGGCGTACCCCAAATAGCGGAGGCGATCGGCGTAATGTTGAAGCATTTGCCGGTCGGCGTCTGTCTCAAAATCGCGTATATCGGCACCCATCACCCAGGCTCCTGCCGATTCCACGGTGTGCAACAAGATGTAGGTCGCTTTTTTTCCGCCAATGTGCAAGGCGTGCTCCAGCGCCTTGGTGTCGGCTTGAGAAAAATCAAGGGCCACCGCAATGCGCCGGTATTCTGGCGTGGTTTCCTGGGCAAATGCGCCCAGAGCGGTGTGTGGCAGGCCCACTTTTTTGTGGGGCGTGCGGTGCAGCAAAGGCTTGACCACTATGTATACCAAAATAAACAAGGTAAACAACAGCAGCGGTATAAACACAATCCGGGTGAACGCCGCTATACTGCCGTCCATCTGCAACCATCCTTGCACCTGGCTCACCACGAGGTTGATGTTTAACCCGACAATGATGGCTGCGCTGCTCCAACCGCCCAGTTTGGCCCAAAAGCCGACAGCGTATTTACCCATGCGGCGTTTATCGCTCACATAGTGCAGCAAGGGCACAATGGCAAAACCCAACTGCATGCTCAACAGCACCTGACTCAATACGAGCATGTTGCCGGTGGCTTGTTCGCCCATCAGCGTGATCACCAACAATGCCGGCACCACGGCAATGAGTCGGGTAATGAGTCGCCGCAACCAGGGCGCAATGCGCAGGTGCAGATACCCCTCCATCACAATCTGGCCTGCCAGCGTACCGGTGACCGTGCTGCTTTGCCCGGCAGCAATAAGGGCCACCGCAAACAAAACGGGCGCGTAACTTTTTCCCAAAAGCGGCTCGAGCAGGCGATGCGCATCCTGGATTTCCGAGACGCCGTTGTAGCCGTTTTTGAAAAATACCGCAGCCGCCAAAATGAGGATGGCGGAGTTGACAAACAGCGCCAGGTTGAGGGCAATGGCCGAATCTATAATGTTGTAGCGTATGGCGCGCCGAATCCCTTGGTCTGTCCGTTCCACCTTGCGGGTTTGCACCAGCGCAGAGTGCAGGTACAGGTTATGGGGCATGACGGTGGCGCCGATGATGCCAATGGCAATGAAAAGGGCTTCTGCATTGGGAATAGCCGGATGGATAAAACCCTGGGCTACTTGCCCCAGATCTGGCTTGGCCAACATCATTTGCACCAAAAAAGCGCCTCCGATAACAGCGATGAGCCCCAGAATAAACGCTTCGAGTTTGCGAATGCCCAGGTTCATGAGAAACAGAAGCAAAAAGGCGTCTAAAATGCTGATAGATACTCCCCAAACCAGTGGCAGACCAAACAAAAGCTGGAGGCCAATGGCCATGCCCAGCACCTCGGCCAGATCGCAAGCCGCAATGGCTATCTCTGCCAATACGTACAAAAACATGTTTACAGGCCCCGGGTACAGCTCGCGCGAAGCTTGCGCCAGATCGCGCTGCGCCACCACGCCCAACCGGGCGCTCAAGCTTTGGAGCAGCAAGGCGATGAGGTTCGACATGAGCAGCACCCACAGGAGTGCATAGCCGAAACGGCTGCCGCCTGCCAGGTCGGTGGCCCAGTTGCCCGGATCCATATAGCCAATACTGACCAAATAGGCCGGACCCATAAAAGCGAAAAGCCGTTTCCAAAAACCGCCTTTCACGTTGGTTTCTACTGTACCGTGTACTTCGGAGAGCGATACTTCTTCGTGCTTCATGCGTTTGTTTTTATATACAGGTTTTGGGTCACTTTTTCACTGAGTATGCGTTCTTCACCGTCGTCATTGAGTACCCGCAGCGACTGGTCATACTCGAACCGCTCCAACACCACAATACCCGCGCCCAGTATCAGGCCCATGCGATCCAAGTACTGCAAAAAGGCGGTGCTGTGGTCTTCTACGCCGGTAACAACGCCGCGTATGCCCACTTCAAGCGTACTCAGCAGCACCTGGCTCCGGTAAGTCCACCGACCCTCGGCGTCGGGAATGGGATCGCCATGCGGATCAAACTGCGGGCGGCCAAGGTACTCATCGAGCCGTTCCACAAGCGTTTCCCCCTGAATGTGTTCAAGCTGTTCGGCCAGTTCGTGCACTTCATCCCAGGCAAACCCCAGCTTGTTGACCAAAAACACCTCCCAAAGCCGGTGTTTACGGATGAGTATGGTGGCTATTTGTTCGCCACCGGGACTGAGTTGTACCCCGCGGTATTTTTCGTAGTTGATCAGGTCTTTCTCTGCCAGACGCTTGAGCATGTCGGTTACCGAGGCTGCTGTGGTGTTCAGTGCGGCTGCGATGGCATTGGTGGTAGCCGCCTTGCCTTCTTTTTCCGATATTTTAAAAATGGCCTTGAGGTAATTTTCCTCTGCTGTGGATGTGTGCTGCACGCGATCTATTTTTTAAGCAAACATAGGAATTATTTTTTGGTTTGCTTAAAAATAAATTTAAATAAAAAAATTCGTCCTGTGGGTATGCCCACAGGACGAATTGTTACAACAGGGATTCAATGATGTTTTCTTCCGTTACGCCTTCTGCTTCTGCTTTGTAGTTGCGCACGATGCGGTGGCGCAGCACGAGGTTGGCAATGGCCTGTACGTCTTCAATATCGGGCGAATATTTGCCGCGCAGGGCACCGTAGCATTTGGCGCCAAGCACCAGAAACTGGCTGGCGCGCGGGCCAGCGCCCCATCCGAGGTAGTTGTTGGCCTCTTTGGTGGCTGCCGGTGTGCCGGGGCGGGTTTTGTGCACTAAGCGCACGGCGTATTCCAACACATTGTCGGCTACCGGAATTTTCCGGATCAGCTGCTGGTATTCCAGGATTTCGGTGCTGCTCAGGATGTGCCGCAACTCGGGCTTTAGGTTCGAGGTAGTTTGTTTCACCACCTCCACTTCTTGTTCGAAAGTGGGGTAGGTCAATTGAATGTTGAGCATGAATCGGTCGAGCTGGGCTTCCGGCAGCGGGTACGTACCTTCCTGTTCAATGGGGTTTTGGGTGGCCAACACGAAAAAAGGCGATGGCAGTTCGTGTCGGGTACCGCCCACGGTTACCGAGCGCTCCTGCATGGCTTCCAGCAGGGCTGCCTGGGTTTTGGGCGGCGTACGGTTTATCTCGTCGGCAAGTACAATGTTGGCAAACACCGGACCGCGGTTAAAGCGAAAATGCCGGTCTTCTGCGAGGATTTCGGAGCCCGTGATGTCAGAAGGCATGAGGTCCGGCGTAAACTGGATGCGTTTGAAGTTGAGGTCAAGCACCTCCGAAATGGTGCTCACCAACAGCGTTTTGGCGAGGCCGGGTACCCCTACGAGCAGGGAGTGGCCGTTGGAAAAGAGGGAGATGATGACGGCACGCACCACGTCGTCTTGCCCGACGATGACTTTACCGATTTCTTGTGTAAGTGCTGTATAGGTTTTGGCCAGGTTGTCGAGGGCCGTTACATCCGATTCGTACTGCGACATGTTGTTTTTGTGCTGAAGGCTTCGTTAAAACAGGTTAACGCACATAAAGTGGCTTTGTTTTGAGTGCGGGAGGGCAAAGGTAGCCACTTACCGCATCCATTTCAAATCAAATTCAAATTCGGGCAACACCTCTTCCCCGCTCAACTTTCCCTCAAACCCTTCCGTTGCTTCAAGAGCAGCGCCTGAACGATACACCTCTACCCGGATATTTTGCAGATCAATCAACCATGCGAGCAAAACCCCATTGTCCATGTATTCTGCCATCTTTTCGCGTAAATTTTTCATTGAATCCCCTTTCGATCGAATTTCCACAACAAATTCGGGTACAGCGTGTACAAAACGCTGACGGTCTTCCATCGTTGTTTGGTTGAGCCGCTCATGAGAAATCCAGGCAGCATCGGGAGAACGGACGGCACCATTTGGGAGCGTAAAGCCGGTGCTGGAGTCCCCTACTTCACCAAGTTGGTAGATGCGGTTCCATAAACTTAGTTCGGTTACAATTTCTGAATTGCGTTTGCCTGTTTCAAATCCTGTTGGTGCCATAGCATGAATTATTCCGTCAGCGTCTCGTTCCATGTGCAAGTGCTTATTCTCCTGGCAAAAACGGAAGAAATCGGCTTCATTCATGAACCGGGGTTCGAGGGCAATGACCGTGTGATTCTCGTATAACATAAGGCTAATGTTTGTTCAAAGTTACCGGTTTTTCTTGACACGCAAAAATTGCCCGGTGTAACTCTCCTCTACCTCCACCAATCCCTCCGGTGTGCCTTCGTACACCAAATGACCGCCGGCTTTACCGCCTTCGGGGCCCAGATCAATGACCCAGTCTGCCGAATCAATCACGTCCAGGTTGTGTTCCACAATCAACACCGTGTGTCCTTTTTCCACCAGGGCGTGTATGGCGTCCAGCAGTTTCTGCACATCGTGGAAGTGGAGGCCGGTGGTGGGCTCGTCGAACACAAAAAAGATGTGGCCCTGGTTGCTGTCGCGGATCAGGAAGGAAGCCAATTTGACGCGTTGCGCTTCTCCGCCCGAGAGGGTAGACGAAGACTGGCCGAGTTTGACATACCCCAGACCCACATCAAACAAAGGTTGCAGGCGCATCATGATCTCTTTATGGCCCTTGAAAAATTCGAGGCCTTCCTCTATGCTGAGGTCCAGCACCTCGTATATGCTTTTGCCTTGGTACTCCACCTCCAGTACCTCCTGCTTGAAGCGGCGCCCCTTGCAGGTTTCACATTCGAGGTGCACATCGGCCAAAAACTGCATTTCAATCACCTGTTCGCCCTCGCCTTTGCAGGTTTCGCAGCGGCCGCCTTCCACGTTGAACGAGAAATGTTTGGGCTGAAAACCCCTGATTTTGCTGAGCTGCTGGTTGGCAAACAGGTCGCGCATGTAATCATAAGCCTTCACGTAGGTCACCGGGTTGGAGCGGCTGCTCTTGCCAATGGGGCTCTGGTTGATGAACTCTACGGCTGTTATCTGCTTCACCGGCCCTTCCAGACCATCGAATAAACCGGGCGCTTTGGCCGGATTGTCGGGCAGGTGCTGGCCAAGCGCCGGATACAACAGGTCGCGCACGAGGGTAGACTTTCCGGAGCCGCTCACGCCGCTCACCACCGTGAGGGTGTGCAGCGGAATGCGCACATCTATGTTTTTGAGGTTGTGTTGCCGGGCACCTTGGATGGTCAGGAATTGTTTGGCCGGTCGACGTTGAGCAGGGGTGTTGATCTTTTTTCGACCACTCAGGTATTGCGCAGTCAGGCTGTCCGGTGCCGTCTGTTGCAAGTCGGCGTAATCGCCCGCATACACCACGTGTCCGCCGTGTACGCCTGCTTCCGGACCCATGTCTACTAAGTAATCGGCGTTGCGAATCACTTCTTCTTCGTGTTCTACCACCACCACGGTGTTGCCCAGGTCGCGCAGGCTTTTCAGTACTTTTACCAGGCGGTGCGTATCGCGGGGGTGCAGGCCCACCGAGGGCTCATCGAGCAGATACATGGAGGCGGTCAGGTTGCTGCCGAGCGTTCGGGTGAGGTGAATGCGTTGGGTTTCGCCGCCGCTGAGGGTGCTGGAAATGCGGTCGAGGGTGAGGTAACCCAGTCCAAGATCGACCATAAAACGGAGCCGGTTTTCTATTTCCAGCAACAGGCGTTTGGCCACCCTGCGGTCGTGCGTTGGGAGCTGGATTCCTTCAAAAAAGCCAAGCAGTTCGTCCAGCGGCTGGTTGATCAGCTCTGCGACATTCCGGCCGTCGATGCGCACGCACAAGGCCTCGGGTCGAAGGCGTCCACCGTCGCAGGTAGGGCAGGTGGTACGCCCCCTGTACCGCGCCAGCACCACCCGGTTTTGAATTTTGTAGGTTTTGCTCTCTAATTCCTGAAAAAAAGCGTTGATGCCCTCAAACCAGGCGTTGCCGGTCCAGAGCAATTTTTTTTCCTCTTTGGTCAGTTGTTCAAACGGCGTGTGCACCGGAAATGCAAAATGATGCGCGGCACGCAAAAACAATTCAAGGAACTCGCCAAACTTTTCCCCTTTCCAGGGGGCCACAGCGCCATCGTACACGCTGAGGGTCGGGTTGGGCACCACCTTGTCGGGGTCAATACCCAGGATGCGGCCGTAGCCTTCGCAGGTCGGACAAGCGCCGTACGGGTTGTTGTAATTGAACAGCTGAGGCGTGGGCTCCGGGAACAGGATGCCATCGAGCTCGAAGCGGTTGTTGAACTGCCTCGACTGCGGGCGCGCTTCGTCTACCACTTCCACCCAACATTCGCCTTCGCTTTCGTAAAAAGCGATGTTCACGCTGTCTGCCAAACGCATGAATTCCGCTTCATCTTCCGGGTTGACAATAAACCGGTCGATGAGCACCGTCAGGCCGAGTTCGCGAAACTGGTGCGCCGGTTGCAGGAGATCAAAACGGTTGGAGGCCAGCAGGTCCTCTATCCGCAGGATTTCGCCCTGTACGTGCACCCGGTTGTATCCTTTTTGAAGCAACAGGTTCATTTCCTGCTCCAGCGTGCGCTCTTTGTATTTTTCAGAAAATGGAATCAGCACCAACCCGCGGGTGTCCTTGGGTTGGGCGCGGATGAAGTCGATCACGTCGCGTACTTCGTGTTTGCGCACTTCTTCACCACTGACCGGTGAATAGAAACGGCCTATGCGGGCGTATAACAACCGCAAAAAATCATATACCTCCGTCATGGAGCCTACAGTAGAACGCGCATTGCCGGTGGTGACACGCTGCTCAATGGCGATGGCCGGGCAAATGCCACGGATGAAATCGACATCGGGCTTTTTCATGCGCCCCAGAAATTGTCGGGCGTAACTCGACAGGCTCTCCACGTACCGGCGCTGCCCCTCCGCATATAACGTGTCCATGGTGATGCTCGACTTGCCGGAGCCCGACACGCCGGTGACCACCACTAATTTGTTTTTAGGGATGCGCAGGTTCACGTTGCGCAAGTTGTTGACCCTTGCACCCTGAATGTGAATGGAAGTAGGATCGACCAGGTCCGTTTCGGTCAATGGCGGTATGGTTTTTTTTTTCGACATCAATGGCAAAATTAAGAAACGGACACTTTTATTGGCACATTTTAAACACCCCGAAGCCTACGGCCAACCAGGCTAAACCTTTGATCAGGAAAAACAAAAAGCCTGCTACGCCTATACGGCCCAGCCATGTACGGGTTTTAGAAGGAGTTGATGGCATGACTCGCTGTTGGTCAATTTAGAACGAAACTCCACAACAACAGTTGGTAACATTGTGTTTTAAGACTGTCGTTTCAATATCGTTAACACAACACCGTGTACATTGCAGAGACTTTATTTCGTTATCTTTTAAAGATAAACATAAACATATGCGTTACCTAAACCCTTTTCTGATTCTCTTTCCTTTGTTGCTGCTGATTTGGCTCACGCAGTCTTGTAAGCACGACCCGCTTTTTGATGCCGTTGTGCCTGACCCGGTAGACACTTTTCCGCACGAACCCAACACCGGGGTGCCGTGCGATCCGGACACCGTATACTTTCAAAGCCAGGTGTTGCCTTTGCTCATCTCGCGTTGTACTGAACCAGGTTGCCATGGTGCCGCAAGTGGTGAAGAAGGTGTTGTGCTGGACAACTATAACAATGTCACGTCGACATTAAACAACATCACATCCACCGATCCCAAGAAAAATGAGTTGCTTAAAGTCATCAAGGATAGTAATCCGGGCAATCGCATGCCCCAGCCCCCTCGTCCGCCGTTGAGCGCTGCCGAAATACAGTTGATTCAAACGTGGGTAGCCCAGGGTGCCAGAAACAACGGCTGCAACGCCAACTTTGCCGGGTGCGACAGCACGGCGTTTACCTGGTCAGGCTTCGTACAGCCCCTCATTAAAGCACAATGCCAGGGATGCCACAGCGGCAGTTCGCCACAAGGTGGCATAAACCTCGGCAACTATGCGGCAGTCAAAACACAAGTGACCAACGGCAAGCTCTACGCATCCGTTACCCGCTCATTTGCGTATATGCCTAAAGGCGGCAACAAGCTGGACGATTGCACCATTCAGCGACTCAAAAGCTGGATCGACGCTGGCGCGCCCGAAAATT
>JBMOHO010000061.1:0-13974 GCA_049317805.1 Saprospiraceae bacterium | reverse complement strand
AATCACAACGGCCTCCACGCCACCCCAGGGGTGAAATGGTTCTTGTTGTGCCTGCAAACGCCAGGTGGCACCATTGGCCGGCAATGCAAAGTGGCGGTTGTCGCCCGCCTGGAGTTGAAATTGACCCTCCTCGCGCATGATCACATCTTCCACCACTACAAAATCCAGCGGTTGTTGCATGTTTCCTGTACCGACGTTGAGAATGTGCAAACGGACAGAATCGCCATCGCATGCACCGGCTACGTCTATTACTGCGCCAGACCATTGGGGGTCAATTCTGCAAAAAGTGTCCGGATAAGCATGTGCTTCAGTGCAGTGGGTTTGGCCAATTTCAGACTGGCAACTCAACGTAAAATTGATGTAGAAACTGATGCATTCGCCTGGCGATAAGTCACCCAGCGGAAAGGTATACGTGTTGCCGTTGATGGCAGAAGGGACAATGGCGCTGTTGTCGTACACAAAATAATCATCGAGGGTCACCTCTACGCTTGCCTGTTGTGCTGTAACGCCACCCTGATTACAAACCTGAACTGAATACGTGTTTGGGAAACAGCGGCGCAACCGAGGGGTACCGAGGTCTACAGCCAAAATGGAACAATCAGACGCCAGTTTGACAGGGAAGTCCTGTTGCGCAACCTGGCCGATGGCGCCCTGCACGCTGAAGCTCAAGGGGCAATTTAACCCGGCGTTTACGGCAGATACCAAATGTACATCTGCGATGGTATCATAACCCGATAAGAGCAGCAAATAGTGCCCGTTTTGGTCAGTTTGAGCTGCATAAGCATCACCAGTTACGCCGCCAACGGCACGTATTGTCCACCCCTCCAAAGGGCTTTCCCCAGCGTCGAAGACACAATTGTCTAAGGAATCAAGGAAAACCATTCCTTCCACCGCAACAAAAAACGTATCGGTCAACCAAATGGTTTGTGTATATTGGTACCCATTGGCATCAGGAATCCAAAAAGTTGAAAAGTCCGTAGGGAAACCACTATTGGGCAACAACTTGGAAATAGTTGGTTGCCACGGGGAGGGTGAGCCAGCCATGGATACGGTTGGGCCCACAAGGTTTGATGGATGCTGAGGGGTTGCATTGGGGGTCGGGTTGGGTACCGTGATGAATGGCTGATTGGAATTGTACGTACACCAGTTGATGACACTCCAGGTACGTTCAATGCGGAACTGGGTGTTTGGTGTAATGACAAACACCTGATCTGAAAATGAGGCACCCAACAGTTCACAGTCTTCCTTAAAAAATTCAGGCACGCCAAAAGAAGTGCCGGGGGTTGGAATACCGGTAATAATCACATCATCAGGGAAGCGGACGTAATAATCCTGATTGTAATTCACTTTAATGGTTTGGGTACCGGTACTCGTGTTGCCTGCGCAGTCTTTTGCAATAAACGTGCGAATAATGTTGCCTTTTAAACAAAGGGTGTCGAAATCGGACAAGTTGGTTTGCACCAAAACGGTGTCGACGCAACAATTGTCGGTGGCTTCCCCTTGTCCATAAGCAATAAGGGAAGGGTCAAATGCCTCGCAAGTAACCGTTACAGAGGCGGGTGGATTGCACACAGGCGGGGTAACGTCCGGGTTGCAGTTCTGGGCATGCACAGCTCCAAGGACTTCCAGGAGCAAAAAGGGCAATGCGCCTTTCACGGCGCAAGACCAGGAGATTTTCCGGCTGAAAAGAGTGGGAAAAGAAAGTTTCATCGGATTAACGTTGTTTACGGGTGAGTAATAGTGTGGAGTGCAGGAATGACGCTCGTTGGGCGCCTGATTTATTATTGATGATACAAAAGTGCAGGCAACCATGCAAGTAGCCAAAATCATTTATCGGGTTTTATAGCATGCTTTTGGATATTTTTTTATTTCAAATAACTTACTATCAAATATTTATACCACTATAAATACATCCATTTCGAGTAAAAAACTAAAAAAACACTAACTTTGTTTGTAAAAACTAGCCCAATCATGTTAAACAGCAGCCTGGTTCAGTTGATTCAAATGTTTAAACCGGTAGAGCTGCGCGAGGTGCGCAAGTTTTTGGCTTCGCCATACTTTAACCAGCGCAAAGACCTGATTGAACTGTTCGACTGGATTTGCCGTACGCCGTCACCCACCCTCGAACAGGGTTGGCGGTTGCTGAAGGGCGACAAGCCATACGCAGAGTCGGCCATGCGCCTCATCATGAGCTACCTGCACCAATTGCTGGAGGAGTACCTGATCATTCGGGAGGTCACCGCCGATCCCCTGGCTAAACAGGTTGCCTTGGTGAGCGCTTACCGCAAACGCCTAAACCATGCCGCGTGCGTCCGCGCAGGCAACACGCTGGAACGAGCCGTAGAAAAACAACCACTGCGCAACGCCCAATACCACGGTTATCGATACCAACTGCATTGGGCGTTTTTTCAGGTCGAAAACGTACAAAATCCGACCGAACTGCCCCGAATCCGGGAATTGTCAGCTGCTTTGGATTGCAACTATTTGAGTCAGAAGTTGCGCCTGTATTGCTTGTCGAGCGCACACCAAGCTGTTTACCGCACCGAGGCAGTGTTGTCGGAAGAGCAGGCGGTGTTGGACATGGCCGTACAGCCTGAACGCTTGTCCGATCCGGCGGTGTCAATCTACCTGAGCGTACTGCGGATGCTGCAAGACGGCACCGATGAATCGCATTTTAAACAGGTCAAAACGCAGATTTTTGATTTGACCGGCCGTTTTCCGGAAGACGAAATGCACGGCCTGTACGTACTGGCCATTAATTACTGCGTGCGCCGACTAAATACCGGCGATAAGCGTTTTTTTCGGGAAGTGCTCGATCTATACCAGGCCGGTCTGATGAAAGGCTATTTGCATGAGCACGGCATTTTGTCGCGTTTTACGTACCACAATGTGGTAGCGGCAGCCTTGCATACCGGCGAGCATGATTGGGCGCGTGGATTTATCCACAGCTATAAAAATCATCTTGAAAAAAGATACCGTGAAAGCGCGTTTAGCTTTAACCTGGCCCGCTTGGAGTATGCACAAGCCAACTATGGGCTTGTACTCGAACTGCTGCAAACAGCCAATTACCGCGACCCCCTGCTCAATTTGGCGGCAAAAACCCTCTTGCTCAAAACCTATTACGACCTCCGGGAACACAATCTGCTGCATTCACACCTGGACGCCATGCGCAACTACATCCACCGCAAACGCGTCATCGGTTATCACCGGAGCAATTACCTTAATGTTGTACGTTACATGGAAAAATTGCTCAAGCTTATGCCAGGCGATAAACCCGCGCACCGCAAATTGTGGGCGGCCATTCAGGCCGAAGAGCACCTTTCTGAAAAAGCCTTTTTCGAAAACATCCTATTTGACCTCCAGTAGCAGCCTTTTTTAACCAATGTGTTTTATAGGTCGTACTTTTGCGTCTCTTTTGAAGTTTATACCAAACACATGAAAAAATATTTTGCATTCCTGCCCGCCGCCTTGTTGCTGCTTTCCGCTTGTTCGAACGATTTTGACGTGGCAGCGCCCTGGAAAGACATCCCCGTCGTGTATGGCATCATATCGCCGTTGGACACGGCCGCATACATCCGCGTCGAAAAGGCTTTTCTCGACCCCAATACCAGCGCATTTACCCTCGCTCAAATACCGGATTCCATATACTACGACGACAACCAGATCAATGTCTTTCTGGAACGCAGCGACAATGGCCAGCGGGTGCAAATGCAGCGCGTAGACGGCAACCTGGAGGGCTACGTCCGCGATACCGGTATATTTGCCCCCGATCCAAACTGGTTGTACAAATACAAATCGCCCGCAGGCCAACCTTTTTTAACAGGCCTGAAAACTTATAAAGTGGTGGTAGAACGCGGCGACCAACTGCCGGCCGTCACGGGCGAAACCACCTTGCCAGGGACGTTTAAAATTACCACTCCGAGCGCCAATGGATCCGGTCAATACATCATCAACTTTACGCCAAACGGCGACCCCGCTGTTGAATGGAGGACAGACGGCGCAGGTGTGCTGTTTGAAGTCAAATTAGCCATACGCTTCCGCGAAACCGGTACCGACGGCAGCTTTCTCGGACGCGACACCTTGCTGTGGACAGCCGTGCAAAGCGTGCGCCGTACAGACAATACCTCCGGGCAACCCAACGAATACCGCGGCAAGGCCATTCTGTCTACTACCGCTTTTTATCAGTTTTTAGCCAACAACATCGCTCCGGCCAGCAGCCGTTTGCGGTATTTTGAAGGTTGCAACATTATTCTGACCGGCGGCGGCGCCGAAATAGCCGAACTACAGGAGGTCCTCTCTGCAAACTCCGGCATCAGCGGTGCCGAAGCGCTCACAACATACACCAACATGTCTGAAGGCTTCGGCATTTTCACCGGCCGAAACACCGCAGTGTTGCCAAACGTGGTTATCGGTCCGGCAACAGTGACCAGCATGAACGAAGATCCGCTGACCAAACCCCTCAACTTTAGAAATTAATGCCGGTTTTTACCCGCTACTATTCACAACATTTATTCTTTTTTTTCATCAAAACGTTTAATTTATAACGTTTTATGTGTTTTTTTAAAATCATATAAATTTCATTTCAATTCACAATACTTTAAAATTGTCATTTTTGAGGTATACGTGAACTTGCACTTTTGTAACATGAACGGTGGTGAAAAATGTTTCGCCGCTTGAGATATGTTCATGGGATTATACAAATTCAGGTGAGAGCGCAAGTCCTCTCGACAAAGAGAGGACTTGCCAAACCTGACAATGTCACAGGTCTGTTAAAAAACAATCTGTTGAAACTTCCACTCAAGCCCGTTCGTTTACCATTTGTGTGGTACTTTTCTGCACAACCAGCTTTGAAAATGTTCATGGGATTATAATTTGTTGTTTTAGACCGTATCACACGAGATGCGGTCTTTTTTTATGTTCAAACGCTTGTTCAGCATTGGAACGGGATTATTTGATATTTTTCGCCTTAATAGAAAACGCCAACACATGTCTACTCAAACTTCCGAGATCAAACGCATCACCACCCATGTCATTCAGGGCATGAAAAACCGGGGTGAAAAAATCGCCATGTTGACGGCGTACGACTACTCCATGGCCCGCATTCTTGACGAGGCCGGCATTGATATATTGCTTGTGGGCGACTCTGCGTCTAACGTCATGGCTGGCCATGAAACTACGCTGCCCATCACCCTGGATCAAATGATCTACCACGCTCAATCGGTGGTGCGTGCTGCCAAACGCTGCCTCGTGGTGGTAGACCTGCCCTTCGGAAGCTACCAGTCCAACTCTGAAATCGCACTTTCCAGCGCCATCCGCATCATGAAAGAATCAGGTGCCCACGCCGTCAAAATGGAAGGCGGAGCTGAAATTGAAAAATCCATCGCCCGTATCCTCAAAGCGGGTATTCCGGTGATGGGTCACCTGGGCCTCACCCCGCAAAGCATTTACAAGTTTGGCACCTACTCTGTGCGTGCTAAAGAAGAGGCTGAGGCCAATAAACTTCAGGAAGACGCCATCTTCCTCGCTCAACTCGGTTGTTTTGCCCTCGTGCTCGAAAAAATACCGGCTGTCCTGGCCACCCAGGTAACAAAAAGCATCGAAATACCGACCATTGGCATAGGTGCCGGTGCCGGCGTAGATGGCCAGGTGCTGGTGACGCACGACATGGTGGGCATCACCAAGGATTTTAAACCCCGTTTTCTGCGCCGTTACCTCGAATTGTTCGATGCCATGGGCGACGCCACCCGGCATTACATCACCGATGTGAAAGGCGGGACGTTCCCAAATGAGCAGGAACAATATTAGTATTTTTGTTAATTAAAAACATTCGGGCAGGCACTAAATTTGCGAAAACAATCTGTTTTCGTCATGGAGATTTCCGGTGCATACGCCCCATACTTTTTTTTATTGGCTACTTCAATGCAACGCAAAAACATCTTACGCCTCCTCGCAGGTCTTCTGGCCGTTTTGGCCCTTGTCGCCGCAGCCATTGGCTGGCCGTATTACCGCTCCATCTATGTGGAGGGTGTGCCCAGCAAATTAAAGGACCCGTTTGTCCACATCCCCACCCAATCCTCATTTGAAGACGTGGTGTACATCCTCAAGCACGGCAACTACATTACCGATGAGGCTTCTTTCCGCTGGGTAGCCGGGCAGATGAGCTACGCCAAACCAGTCATGCGTGCCGGGCGTTTTGAACTGCAACCCGGTTGGAGCAACCGCGAGCTCATTCAACACCTGCGCACCGGCGAACAGGCCCCGGTAAAGGTCGTACTCAATTCTGAACGCCTGCCCGAAGACATTGCCGGCAAAGTGGCCCGTTTTCTGGAGGCCGACTCCGTGGCCCTGCTTGAGGCTTTCCGCAATCCGGCATTGCTCCAGGAGTTGGGTTATACCCCGGAAACCGTCACTGCCTTGTTTATCCCCAATACGTATGAGATGTTTTGGAACACCGAGCCGGCAGCATTTATGTCGCGCATGCAAAAGGAACACAAAGCCTTCTGGGAAAAAAATGACCGCCGTGCCAAAGCCGACGCCCTCGGCCTGTCGCCCCTGGAAGCGTACACCTTAGCCTCGATTGTAGAGCGCGAAACCAACGTCAATGCCGAGAAACCCCGAGTAGCCGGTGTGTACCTCAACCGCCTCAACATTGGCATGCGCCTGCAAGCCGATCCGACCTGCGTGTTCGCCACCCGCGATTTTACTGCCACCCGCGTAACCCAATACCACACCACGTTTGATTCGCCGTACAACACCTACCTGTACGCCGGCCTGCCTCCCGGGCCCATCTGCATGGCTTCTATCCCGAGCATCGACGCCGTGCTGAATCCTGAAAAACACGACTACATTTTCTTTTGCGCCAAACCCGACGATTCGGGGACGCACGCTTTTGCGGCCACCTACGCAGCGCATAATGTCAACGTGGAAAAATTCCGAACCTACATGCGGCAAAGGGGTTACTGATCAATTGAAAGTACGGAAAGCGCCCCGAACGACAAGGCAGCCACGTACGGTCAGTCTTGCCTGAGGGCACCGATGGGGCCTTCCGGCACATCGCTCGGAATTTCTTTTTCGTTGGGCAAAGTATCGGGCTTAACGGGTGCAACCGGCTGGTTTTTTCGCCGCTCGGTTTCTTCGGCGATGCGGAGGTATTTATCCACCAGATTGGCTTTTACCATGCGTTCTTCAACGGGCAGTCGAGAGGCAGCAATGCGTTTATTGAGCTTCTTTTCAATGATCAGGCTGGCAATGGGGGCCGCATAAGAGGCTCCCCAACCGGCATTTTCCACAAACACGGCGACAGCCACGGTGGGTCTGTCTTTAGGCGCAAAGGCAAAAAAGACCGAGTGGTCTTCGCCATGGGGGTTTTGGCTGGTCCCGGTTTTGCCACACACCTGAATATCCGGAATCTGCGCAATGCGCGCGGTGCCGCGGTTGACGCACTCTGCCATGCCTTCGACCACGAGTTCAAAATTACGCCGGTCTATGTGCACGGTGTTTCTTTCTTTAAACCGTTTGGGGACGGCGCTCCCGTCTTTGAATCGGCGGGCCAGGTGCGGCGCTACCCAATAGCCCCGATTGGCAATGCAGGCGGCCAGGTTGGCCATCTGGAGGGTGGTGAGCTGAATTTCGCCCTGGCCAATACCGACCGACATGATGGTGGGAGATCGCCACCCGCCGAGTTTACGAGGATATATGCGGTCGTAGTACGCCGTATCGGGTATGTTGCCTGCGTTTTCGTTTGGATAGTCTATGCCGAGCTGGACACCCAGACCGAATTCACGGCAGTACTGATCGAATTTGGCCAGACCTGTATGGGCGTTGCTGAACCCGAATTTGTCGACAATGTCGCGGAATTCCTGAAAGTAATAGGTGTTGCAGGAGTTAGCCAGGGCGTCTACCACATTGCCAATGCCTGCGTGGTGGTGGCATTTGTACAGCCGTCCGGCGTAAAAATACCCGCCGTTGCATCCCTTGCCATCCTCGGGGTTCAAGGTGCCCTCTTGCAAACCGATGAGCGTGACCACCGATTTGAAAATGGACCCCGGTGGGTATTTGGCCATCACCGTACGGTCGAAAAACGGCTTCAGCGGATCGGTGAGCAACTCGGCAAACACCGCTCCCCTGCCTTGTGTGAGCGTGAGGCGGTTGGGATTATAGGTTGGTGCGCTCACCATGGCCAGTATATCGCCTGTTTCCGGCTCAATGACCACGATGCTGCCGGTTTTGTTTTGCATCAGGTATTCGGCGTATGCCTGTAGTTCGATGTCAATGGTGCTCACCAGGTCGCTACCCGCCACAGCGGCAGAGTCGATATCTCCATCGCGGTAGCGCCCTACGATGCGCCCGAGGTTGTCTTTAAGCAAAAAGGTGATCCCTTTTTCCCCTCTAAGCATCGACTCGTATTCTGATTCCAACCCTGCGGCACCAATGTAGTCGCCCGACTGGTACACGTCGGGTTGGCGCTCAATGTCCATTGGGTCCACTTCATTGATGTAGCCGAGTACGTGTGCGCCCACCGGGTACGGGTAGCCTCTGATGTTGCGGACCTGCACGAAGTATCCTGGAAATTCGTAAAGGCATTCCTGAAGTTTAGCATAGGTTTCTACGGGCATTTTTTTCAGGAAAACAAAGGGTACCGACTTGGAAAATTTACCGCTTTTCCAGTCTTTTTTAAGGTTTTCATCGTAGGTGGCCCGGGAAATACCCAACAAGTTGCAAAACTTGTCCACATCCATTTTTTTATCGATCTGGTTGTAGGTCACCATCAGATCGTACATGGCATTGTTGTTCAGGATCAGTTTATCGTTGCGGTCGTACACCAGTCCCCTGGGCGGGTATACTGTAAGCCGTTCAATGGTGGTAGCGTCGGCTTTACGGGCATAAGAACGGTCGAACAACTGCAATTGTGCAGCACGCAGCACCAAAGCTGCCGCACAGCACAGAAAAACCAGTTGGATGTATCGTTGCCTGTCGCGTTCAGATTGCATAATTTATCGTTTTGGATTAAACAGAAAGACGATCAAGGCAATGAACAACATGCTCAATGCCCAACCGGCAAGTGTTTTGAGGGTAATGCCACCAATATAGACAAAAGTAAACGCATCTACGGAAAAAAACCAGAAACAATGCAAAAACATCAAAATACCGGACAAGGAAAAAAACCACTGCCAGTCGAAATAATAAGGAGCCGGAATGAGCTCTTTACCGGAGTATCCGCCTTTAGGTTCCAATGCATTGAGCAAGAAAGTGCGAAAGAGGCCTGTGAACGCGCCAGCGCTGGCATGTACGCCCAAGGTGCCGTAAAACAGGTCGACGCATAAACCAATTAGAAAGCCCAGAAAAATGGCCAGTGACGTAGGTGCGGCCAAGGGCAGAAGGATAATGAACAACGGGTAAGCGAAAATATTGAAATAAGGGCCTACGCTGAGGCTGATTTGTTTGAACAATAATACCTGTAGTGCGGTCAGCCCGACAAAGCGCAGAAAGTTGGGTACAAAATCAACGCTGTTCATTGGTCAGTAGTTGAAGGCTGTCTATGGTTTGTTGAAACAGGTGGCGCACCACATACCCTTCGCTGAAAAGGGAGGGATCCTGGCTGAGCCGCACCTTGATGGCGTAAAAATACTGGTTGTCGCGGTCGGGTTGGGGATCGCCTTCCACCACGCCCACCATATGGCCTCCTGGAAACATGGTGGAATACCCGCTGGTGAGCACCGTGTCACCGTTTTCAACGCTGATGTGGCGGGGAATATCTTTAAGGGTCATGTGGTTCGGATCCCGGTTGTCCCACACCAGCGATCCGAAAGCCCCCTTGCCTTTAAGGATGGCCGATATTTTGGTTTGGCGGTGCAGCACCGACATGACGGTGGAGAACTCCCGGTCTACATGCCGCACGATGCCCACGATGCCCTGATCGCTGACGACCCCCATATTGGGCGACACACCGTCGGCTGATCCGCGGTTGATCATCATCCAGTTGTTGTTGAGCCCGATGCTGTTGCTGATGATTACGGCTGGCACGTACTCGTAGGCTGGGCGGGTATATTTGTGCCGGAGGCTGTCGCGCCCGGCAATGGTGTCATAGAGCAATAGATAAGACGTATCGCGGTATGGTACCGAGACAAGGCGGGCGTTCAGGTTTTGGGTACGGAGGTCGGCATTTTCCTTTCGGAGCGCTTCCACTTCATCGCGGAGATTCAGGTATTCTTGCATGTTGGACCGCCAGCGGTAGACATAGCCTGCGAACAATCCGTATGAATGCGCATAAATGGCACCCTGGCGTTGGTTGTTGCCTACAATGAGGTAAAACGAAATGGCCTCCAGCACGAAGAAGGTGATGAACCCACCGTTTCGGATGAATAATTGAAGGAGGTTGTTCATAAGCTGACCTTAAACGCTCTTGCGGTCGATCAGGAATGCAAATTTTTCTGTGTTAGCCAGGGCCATGCCGGTGCCGCGCACCACGGCGCGGAGGGGGTCTTCGGGCACTTGCACGTGGAGTTTGGTTTTTTGCTCGAGGCGCTTGTCTAACCCACGCAACAACGCGCCGCCGCCGGTGAGGTAGAGGCCTGTTTTGTAAATGTCAGAGGCCAACTCCGGCGGGGTCATCTCCAGTGCCTTCAGCACAGCGTCTTCAATTTTGCTGATGCTTTTGTCGATGGCATAGGCAACTTCCTGGTAATTGATGATGATTTGTTTGGGGATGCCGGTCATCAGGTCGCGTCCGTTGACGGCATAATCCGGCGGCGGGTTTTCGAGTTCATGAAGGGCTGAGCCGACGTGGATTTTGATTTGTTCGGCGGTGCGCTCGCCGATGAGTATGTTGTGTTCGCGCTTCATGTAGCTCATGATGTCGTTCGTGAGCTCGTCGCCGGCGATGCGAATGGACTGGTCGCACACGATGCCCGACAAGGCGATGACGGCAATTTCGGTGGTGCCGCCGCCGATGTCAATGATCATGTTGCCGATGGGTTCCTCGATGTTGAGGCCAATGCCCAGTGCGGCGGCCATGGGTTCGTGGATGAGGTAGGTTTCTTTGCTGTCGACATGGTCTGCGGAGTCAAACACTGCCCGTTTTTCCACCTCGGTGATGCCACTGGGGATGCAAATGACCATTTTCAGGTGGTTGAACAGCCCGTTTCGGCGGCCTACCATTTTGATCATGCCCTCTATCATGGCTTCTGCGGCTTGGAAGTCGGCAATCACGCCGTCCTTGAGGGGCCGTATGGTTCGGATGTTATCATGGGTTTTCTCGTGCATTTGCATGGCCTTGTGGCCTACTGCAATGGTGTTGCCGGTACGGCGGTCGGTGGCCACAATGGACGGTTCATCAACGACGACTTCGCCATTGACCATAATAAGCGTGTTTGCGGTGCCGAGGTCAACGGCTAATTCCTGCTTGAAAAATCGAAAGAAGTTCAAGGTGTGGGTGGGTTTGTACAGTCAGAGGTACGGTTTCGGGGATAAAACGTGCAAAAGTACGAAAAAATAGCATTTTGTTGTATGCGGCGTTTGGGAATGAAAAAATGACTTATTGCCCCTGGCTAAAGCCCGGGACCGCCTTATTTCCCGCCTACAAGCACCACTGAATAATCGGCAGGATTGAGATATTGCTGCGCCAAGGCTTGCAGATCTGGCGCAGTGATGTGTTTAATCGTGTCAGTGAGCACATTATACGCATTCGTCGGCAGGCCGTCCACCACATAACTGCGGAGCAGGTCGGAGGTATTGAGGGGGCCGTCTATGCCATTGAGCAGCATGCCGAGGAGGTAATTGCGCACCATCTCCAGTTCGTGATCCGGAACGGATTCTTGTTGGAGGCGAGTCATTTCCGCATAGATTTCCCGGAGGGTGGCTTCGGTATTGCGGTGGTCTACCTCGGTGGCAATGTACAGAAAGCCGTCGTGCAGCATGGCATCGACGCTGGAGTAGATGTTGTAGGTAAAACCGTGGTTTTCGCGGATGTTCATGCTGAGCCGCGACCCGAAATAGCCGCCCAAAAGGGTATTGAGCACAAAGAGGCCGTTGAAGTCTTCATGGTGGCGGTTGAAGAGTCTCCTGCCCACTTTGATAGCCGTTTGAAGTGAGCCGGGCTGTGGAATGCGCCTGGTTTCGGGCGGATAAACGGGAGATGGTGCCACGGTATGCGCTTCCGGTGCATCTGGCGAAGTAGCGCCAAACAGATCCTCGATCCGTTGCAACAATTGGTCGTTTACCCCCCCGCTCAGGAACACTGCGCTGCGGGCAGGGGTATGCCAGCGGGCGTGGTGGTGCACCAAATCATCGCGCACCAACGCCCGGTAAAGCTCGGGCGTGGAATTGTAGCCGTAGGGGTGAGTGCTTCCGAACAGCATTTCGGTGAGTACCCGGTACGCCACTACATCGCCCTTTTCGAGTTCGACGGCCAGTTCCCGGATGCTGTTTTCCTTAAACAAATGCAGCTCATTCTCCGGGAAGGACGGTTTGAGCAGCATATCGGCCACAAAAGGCAGGGTAGCTTCAGCGTATTTGCGCAGGCTGTACAGCACCAGATTGGCCGTATCGAGGTTAACAGGCGTCTGCAGAGAGCTGCCGTAGAAGTCAAGTTGTTCGGCCAGTTCGGCACCGCTGTATCGGGAAGCGCCCTCGCGCAGGAGGCGGGCTGTGGCGCGCGCGACAAGCGGTTTGATTTCTTCCGGCCTGCCCGCCCGATATACCCATTCAAATTTGAGGGCCTCGTGTTTGGGGTGCGGCAGCATGTACACGGGTATGCCGTTGCGCAGCGTGCAATGCTGTACATCGGGAAAAGGCAAGGGCGCAATGCGCTGTATGGGAGGCGCCTTCCGGCGTTTGTGGGTGGGCATGGGCGGAGGCCCAAATAGCCTGGGCTAAAGCCGGGGGCTATTTGGGGACATATTTTTTTGAAAAACTTACTTTAGTTTGATCTCGGTGGCGACGGTGACTTTTTGTTTAAGTTGTTCTTCGTCGAAAGGCTTGATGTTGACGGTCAGCGTGTGGCCATCCGCGCTGATTTCGCCGAGTGGGTTGCTGTTCTTTTTGATGTCTTCATCGGGAAAATGATAAATTTGTTTGTACGACATGTCTGCAAAAAACATTTTAATCATGTCCATCGAGCCTTCTGCGTCGGCGTCTTCGGTTTCAGCAAGGGCTTTTTTGATTTCCTCGCCCATGTCGCCGCTGCTCAGGCGTTCGAACGATTTGCCGTTGTAGCGAAAGAACTCTTCCGCTTTGGTGTCGTATTTTTCCTTGTTGATGACCTTGAGGGCGCGGTTGAGGGCCACTACATCGGCAAAATCGAACGTATAGCCAAATTTGTAGCTGGCGGTGTCGTTTATTTCGCGTATGTTGGAAATGCCCTGAATGCCTTTTATAGACGTCATGACGCCACTGAGCTCCTGGCCCATTTGGCTCATGTCGGCACCAGACATATCGGCACCGCCGGCAGCACTGTCGGCGGCCATGCCTTGTACCATGTCCATCATGCCTTTGATTTCGCTCATGTCGAGCATCATGCCGTAAGTGCCGTTTCCTTTGCTCCGAAAAGTCACTTCCTCCTCAATGTGCAGGCAGCCTGTGAGCAGGGTAAGGGTTGCAACGGCCAGCAGGGCCGGTGCAAAAAGACGAAAATTTTTCATGTGCTGGTGGTGTTGGATGCTTTTTTATGGAAACACTTTTTCCCAAAAGCGTTTAAGCCGCAAAGATACGCGCTTCAGGTGTAGTATTTCAACCCTGTTCGTCTGAAGGGTCAAGTCGTAAGACAAGTTGTCTGCTTTACCCGACAAAGACTGCCCGGCTATAACGTCGTTATTTGTTTTTGATTTGATATAAACATAACAGGGATGTGGGTCGTCTTGCGTGCCCTGCGGGTGTAGTGGGACTGTTTTAGTGTGGGTGTGGGTGTGGGTGTGGGCACGGGCACGGGTGTGGGGGTGGGGGTCACCTACCCCGGATTTCATCCGGGGTTATTCGGGT
>JBMOHO010000060.1:0-13990 GCA_049317805.1 Saprospiraceae bacterium | reverse complement strand
TGTATGTGGTGACGTATTACGCGGAACAGGCCATGTGGGTGGGCAAGTTGGTGGTGACCGACTAAGCGGGCACCTGGGCATCCAGTACCGCAGCCATTGGGGACACAACGGATACCGAGCGCCAAATACCCTTGGATTGAATGGCGGAATGTTGTTTCATCTCTGAAAAAATCCCTGGCCGGCGCAGCGTTTTCAGTATACCTTTACGTACAAGCAGTTGTAACCATTTTTCATCTTTGCAAACAACTTTCCAATGAAAATCTTAACCAGTGTTTTGGCCGCTTCAACGCTCTTGTTGTGCGTGTTTGCCAAATGCGAAAAAGACGACGAGGGAAACCTCTCCCTGCCCACGGCCGTGCAGCAGTACATCGACGCCAACTACCAGGGCTATGAAGCTGAAGAAGCTGAAAACGAAACCCTGTGCGACGGCAAAACGGTGCTGGAAGTGGAAATCGAAGGCCCGAATGATCAGGAAATCGACCTGACGTTTGACGCGGAGTACAATTTTCTGTTTTCCAAGGAAGAAATTGCGGTAAACCAACTGCCCGCTGCTGTAGCCAACAGCATCGCCGCGCAGTACCCCGGTTATACCGTCAAAGAAGCCGAAAAAGTGACCATGGCCAACGACTCCGTGCGCTATGAAGTGGAAGTGAAAAAAGCCGGCACCGCGCTGGATGTGCTGTTTGACGCTGGCGGCGAGAAAATCTGTGAAGTGTCGGGAGACGACGATGATGAATAATATAACGGTTTAGGATAATTTTGATCAGAACGCGGATTACGCGGATTTACAAACGCGGATCATTGCAGGTTATAGGCAGTGATCATCCGCATTTGTAAATCCGCGTAATCCGCGTCCCAATATTTATTTCCCACCCTATCCGACGTAATCATGATGGTGTGCTATATGGCGTGTTAACCATCAAGTTTTGCCAAAACCGCCAAAGCAGAACCCCGGTATCGCAGGAGTTTGCCTTTAGGAATGGGCGCAGCGGGCCATTCCACGGGATCCGCCCATTGCCGGAGCCATTGTACCTCTCTGTATGTCGAAAAGGTTCCCGTTTCAGTCGCTTTGGGTTCAGATTGCACTAAGCCGATTGCGAGGATGTGTGCCTTTGGGCCCGTTAAGACGGCAAAATCGCCCTGGGCCATACGGAGCGCCCATCTTTTGATCAATAATTGGTTTACATTTGAACCGCTTTGCGTTGTCCACCAGTCTAAAAACCAGTCTTTACGCCAGTACCGGTGGTTATTCCAGTATCCGCGAAGGGTGCCATGCCGGTCCCAAAAGAGGCGTTGACTGCTGAAGAAACACGCTAAATCCCGGGTGGCCTCCCGATATGCCCTAACCGCCCACATGCAGGCTCCACGGGCAACGGCCTGGCGCATTGCGGGTAAGCTAAACTGTGTGTTTTCAAAAAAGGGAAACCAGCCCGCACGTTTTAACGCCATTGGGTCAACCTTTTTTAATGGTTTAATGGTGCTTGTGAGTTTGTCCCATTCCTCTTCAAACGCCCGTATCGTTTCCAGGTCGATGATCCGCAAAAGATGTTCGTGGTTTTGGTTGTAGGTCCAGTTGAACGATCCGGTCAAAAGGGTTTGGCCATCTACGATGGCAAATTTATGGTGCATCAGCGCCGGCCCGCCATTTGCGTACAGCACACCCCCTTTTTTGATAAACGCATCCCAATCGGGTCCGCCTGGCTTGAAATTGTTATCGTCGTATTCCAGCACTACCGCCACCTGCACGCCAGATGCCAGTTGTTTCATTAACACTTCAATCAAGCTGATGTGGGTAAACCAGCAGACGGCGATCTTGATGTCTGAACGGGCGGCACTCAATGCGGTTTCAATTGCCGGAATGAAGTGACCAAAACGCGGGGTTATCATATATCAAGGCTTAAAGGTGTATAAAATTGCAAAAATAAAACATTTTATGTTAAAAATAGACGGGATGTACAAAATTCACAAGACAGGATGTTCATCCTGTCCAAACAAATCCTGTCCAAATCCAAACGCCATCCTCCCGCTTTTTTTCCGACCTTTGCACCCCAAACCAGTACGCATGTCCGACGCATTTGCCAAAACCTTAGAGCTCATAGCCGCCATAGAAGCGGAAAACCCCGCCACCGCAGAAGCTTTAGAACAGTTCCGCATCCACTACTTAGGCTCAAAAGGCCTGGTAAAGGCCATGATGGAAGAAATGAAAGCGGTACCCAACGAGCGCAAAAAAGAGTACGGCCAATTGGTCAATCAGCTCAAGCAAACCGCCGAAGCCAAATTCCAGTTGTTGAAAGAGGCTTTAGACGCACAGGCCGAATCCGCCGCTGCCCAACAACTCGACCTCACCGCGCCCGGAGAGCCCCTCCCTTTGGGCTCCCGGCACCCCGTGGCGCTCACCATGCAACGCATCGTCGACATCTTTACCCGCATGGGTTTTGCCGTGGTTGACGGCCCCGAGCTCGAAACCGACTGGTACAACTTCACGGCCATGAACACGCCGGAAGACCATCCTGCGCGCGACATGCAGGACACCTTTTACATCGTAGACGCGCCAGGCATGCTCCTGCGCACCCATACCTCGCCCGTGCAGGCCCGCATCATGGAGCAGCGCCAGCCGCCCATCCGCATCATCGCGCCCGGTCGGGTGTACCGCAACGAAACCATTTCGGCCCGCTCCCACGCACAGTTCCATCAGGTGGAAGGCTTGTACATTGACGAAGGCGTGTCGTTTGCCGACATGAAACAGGTGTTGCTCCAGTTTGCCCAGGATATGTTTGGCGCTCCCCGCATTCGACTGCGGCCCTCTTTTTTTCCGTTCACCGAGCCCAGCGCCGAGATGGACATCTGGCTTGGCACAGACACGCCAGAAAACCACCGCCTCACCAAAGGAACCGGCTGGCTCGAAATCCTCGGCTGTGGCATGGTGGATCCGCAAGTGCTGATCAATTGTGGCATCGACCACGAACGGTACAGCGGTTATGCTTTTGGCATGGGCATCGAGCGGCAGGCATTGCGCCTGTACGGCATACCCGATATCCGTTTGTTGTTCGAAAACGACGTCCGCTTCCTCAACCAGTTTGCATCGGTTTTACCATGAACATGAATCAAAAAAAGATTGTGCCCTGTGGCGCAGCAGCACAAAACCCCAAACAAGTCGTGTTAACCCTCTTGCTGTGCGTGGCGTTCACCTCAGCGGCCTGGTCGCAAACCCCGGCCGAATTCCGCAAGGCGGCAGACGTAGCTTACCACAACAGCCAGTGGGCCGAAGCCCTGAGCAACTATGCCCAATACCAGGAAGTGAAACCCGGAGAAGCGGAAGTACTCACCCGACTCGGCATTTGCCACTACCAGTTGCGTCAGGGCGAAAAAGCGCAGCAATTTCTCGAATTTGTGCTCGGCAAAAATCCGGAAAGCAAAGACGCCGACCTGTTTTACTACCTCGGCCGCACCCTCCACGGCAACGGCGAATACGAACGGGCCATCGCCGCCTACAAAAGCTATTTGCGCGTGGCATCCGAAAAACACCCCTTTCGGGCCAATGCCGCCGACAACATCCGCCGCTGCGCCACTGCCACTTTTCTGCCCGACAACCCCAATGTGGCCCTGGTGGAAAACCTCGGCGACCGCATCAACAGCACCGGTGACGAGTTTGCGCCTGTCCTCTCTCCTATGCGCAGCAACCGACTGTACTTCGCCGCTGCCAAAGCGGGCAGCGTGGGCGGCCGACGCGACGATAAAGGCTATGAAAACGAAACAACCGGCCACTATTGCACCGACATGTATTTCGCCGACCAGGGCAACAGCGGCTGGGACTACGCTTCGCCCCTCAACAGCCTGCTCAACACTTCCCGACACGAAGTTGGGCTTGGATTTAGCCCAAACGGCCAAATCCTGTATTTTTTCCGCGGGTTCACGCTGTATAGCGGCGACGTGTACGCCGACACCTCCGGCTCCAAAGATGAATATGCCCTTACGCCTCCCACTTTTCAAGGGCCCATGCAACCCGAACAAGGCGATGTGTCGGCCACTTTCATAGGCAACAACGCCGTGCTGTTTGCCAGCCGACGCGCAGGGGGGTTCGGTGGCCTCGACCTGTATTACAGCACCCGTTTGACCGACGGCGGCTGGACCATACCGCAAAACCTGGGCCCTGAAATCAATTCGCCTTACGATGAAACCACACCCTTCCTCGCCCGCAACGGACAGACGCTCTATTTCAGCAGCAACCGCACCGAAAGCATCGGCGGTTTAGACGTGTTCCGGGCTGTATACGACATTGAAAAACAGCATTTTGCCGCGCCAGCCAATGTAGGCGCTCCGCTCAATTCGCCTTTTGACGACGCTTATTTCCAACTGGCAGCCGACGGCAATGCTGCATATTTATCGTCTGACCGTTTTGGCAGCCTCGGACAACGCGACCTCTACATCGCCTACTTCCTCTCTACACAGGAAGAGCAATCGGCCGACGACGCCCCGTTTTTCATTGCAGGCGCAAAGGCCGCTGTATCTCCTGCAGGCGGCGGGCAGGTGGACATTCCGCAAATGGCGTATACCGATGACCGCGACGTGCTGAAAAAGGAAAATGTAGCGGTGGTTGAACAGGTAGCTGAACTGGCTCGCCGTTATCCGGACGCCGTGGTTCAAGTGCAGGCGCACACCCACGAGTCGGGCCCTGCCAAATTTGACCTGTACTATGGCATCAAGCGCGCCGAGATTGTCGGAAAAGCCCTTGCGGAACGCGGCATCGAACCGGGCCGCATCGAACTGCTGAGCGCCGGGCCTTTTTATCCGCAAGCGCTCAATGCGTTGAACGGGCAACCCAATCCAACCGGCCAGGCCTTCAACCGACGCATCAATTGCAGGCTGTTGTTTGCGAATGACCCGACGCCGGTTAAAACCATTAATCCCCCGGCTGCTGTTCCTGAAATGATGTATGCAGCTGCTGAAAAACAGTTTTCGGAGAAAAACGAAGGCCTAACCTATAAAGTGGAAGTGGCCATAAGCCGCCAACTGCTCAACAACGACGCCCTGGGCATGTTCAACGACCAGCACATCGAAAGCATCTCTGGCAGTGGCGAGTATCATTACACCCTGGGTTGGACGCGCACGTACGCCGAAGCCCTCGCCCTGCGCAAAGAATTGCAAACCCTGGGGTTCCCCGACGCCAAAGTGATGCCCTACCGCAACGGACGCCGCATAACCCGCGCCGAAGCCGTTAAATACCTGAAACAATACCCTGATCTGGCAGCGTATCTTCGGGGGTAACCTTTTTCTGATCAGACTCGAAAACGCTCGACACTTGAATAAGATATTGATTTTTTCAGCCCTGGCCCTCCTGCTATACGCCTGTGGCAATGGCTACACTTACCAGAAACGCCTTGCTGTAAACCCTCAAGCGTGGACGTACGCAGACACGCTTGATTTTCGGTTCACCATTACCGACACCACTGCCCGTTATAACCTGTATGTAGACGTTACGCACGCCGATACGTTTGCCTGGCAAAACCTGTACACCCGGCTGTATACCCGCTTCCCCGACGGGCGCCGACTGAATAAAGCCTTGTCGTTTGATCTGTACACTGCCCGCGGTGAATCCAATGGCAAATGTTCAGGCAGCACCTGCCGGGTGGAAACCGTGCTGCAGCAAAACACGCGTTTTGATCAACCCGGCGAATACGTCATCACAGTAGCCCAGTTTATGCGGCAGGACTCGCTTCGCGGCATCGTGGAAGTTGGATTAGCGGTAGAAAAAAAGAAGTAAGCCGACCATACAAGGCCGCTCCACACCTTATATTATAGTACGATAAACTCTGTCCTTCTGTTCTGAGCCCGCTGCCCATTGGTGTTGTTTTCCACCAAAGGTTGCGATTCACCAAACCCTTGATACCGCAATCGAACATCCTTTATGCCTTTGGCAATTAAATAGTCGTAAACCGATTTGGCCCTGTTTTCAGAAAGAACCTGGTTTGAGCTGTCATCACCCACATCGTCGGTGTGTCCGTTGATCTGGATGCGCAGGGAGGGCATTTCTTGCAGCAGGGCCGCCAAACGGTTGAGTTCACTAAACGATTCGGGCTTCAGCTCGGCCGATCCGGTATCAAAAAAAACATTGCGCAGCACAATTGGCTTGCCAACAGCGCTGGTCCGGTTTTCGGTGGGCAACGGCATGAGTTTGGCGGTGATGGTGAAAGGCTCTGCGATGGTTTTGTTTCCCACCAAATTAAAGTTGTCGGAATAAAACAAGTAGCCGGGCCGGTTGACGTTCAGCATGTATTGTTGTCCGACGGGCAGGCAAATGAGCGCCGTTCCATCTTTACGTGTGACTGCCGAGGCGTGCATCCTGTTGTCGGTCAGGTCAATGACTTCAGCGCGGGCCGACAGGAGTTGGCCGGTTTCGGCATCCACCACTTTTATTTTGGCATAAGTAGCGGGTAATGGGCGCACGCTTTCGGGCAGTTCAAAGGCATAAATATCCATTTCGCCGTACCCTTCGGGCCTGTTGGAGGCATAATAGGCTGTTTTTCCGTCGAGGCTCACGGTCAGGGCCACTTCATCACCTGTGGTGTTGATTGGATAACCGAGGTTCTGGGGTGTACTCCACGATCCGTCTGCTCCACGCCGCGTCACGTACAAGTCAACCCCGCCCATGCCCGGCAGGCTGTCGGAGGCGAAATACATGGTTTGGCCGTCGGGGTGCAGATAAGGGGTCAATTCCATGCCGCCGGTATTGATGCTTGCGCCTAAGTTGTACGGGGGGGTCCATTTGCCTTTATCGCCGCGTTCGGCAATCCAGATGTCGGCCCTGCCTTTGCCGCCCGGGCGCTTGCTGACAAAAGCGATGGACTGGCCATCGGCGCTGATGCTGGGCTGGGAGTCCCAATGTTCGGAATTGATCACGCTGCTGAAGGGGACGGGTTTGCTCCAGCCCTCGCGCTTGAGTTGCGACCAGTAGAGGTCGCAGCTGCCCTGGGAGCCGTCGCCCCTGCGGTCGCAAGCGGTGAATACCAGCCAGGTGCCGTCGGGGCTGATGGCCTGTGCGCCCTCGTTTTCAGGGGTATTGATGCCTGAAATAGGGATGGCCTGCTGCCAAAGGCTATCCACATATGTGCTTTGGAAAAAATCTTCCTGATCCATGATGCCTGTAGGGAGCCTGCGGGTAAACACCAGCGTTTCGCCATCGGCGGTTAAGGCCGGAAAATATTCGCCTTTTGCGGTATTGACTCCCGGCCCGAGGTTTTTCGGGTCAAAAGGCACAGGGTTGGACACGGCGTTGAGCGCAAATCGGGCGTTTTTGTCCAAATTGATGGCAACACCATATAGTGCATCATTGGAAGGCATGCGTTTGATGTAGGCTTGTGCGTGGGCGGCCGCTTCTGCAAACTTCTCTTGCGCCCATTCCATTTGTGCGGCCCGAACATAACCGCTGGATGCGTATGCGGGATCCAAAGTGATCGCTTTTTCGTATGATGATTCAGACGCGCTCCAGTTCTTTAATGCTGCTTCCATTTCGCCCAGGGCCATCCAGGCATCTACAAAAAACGGATCCACCTGCACGCTGTTTTCAAAATAACCTTGTGCCAGCGCAAACTCCTGCTGAGCAGCATGCCCCTGGCCTTGTTTGAAAGGCTTAAGCGCCTTGTCGGTTGTGGTGTTCCGGTAAGTCACCTGGGCCGACAGCATTAGGGGAAAACATACGGCCGACAATAATATACGCATGATCATCATATCTTCACAAATTGGTAAAATGCATTTAACGACGGGCCGGCAAAATTTTGTACACAGTTTTTTTGTGTTACCAAACGTTCAGCAATCTAATTTGTCCGATTTCAGACATGAATCCCCATTCTTAGGCAAATATACTTTAATCATTATGCTTTAGCTAATTTTATTAGCCAATCATGTGTAAGAACCCTGCTTTCAGCGTTCATTTAGTACCCAAACATGCTTCATAACTTTCAGGTTGTTTTGAAAGTTGTGTAGTTTATAGAATGGGTCTAAATAGTATAATGTATTTAATATCAAATATTTATGTAGCACTTGCTTGTTTTGACATTTATTTTTGTCTAAAATAGTCATTTTTTTGTTGAAGAAAAACTTGCACAGCATTAAACAAGGTATTACCTTTGAGGCATCAATTCAGCCTTAAACAGGAAAACACATGAGTACCTTGGAATTCAATAGCAAAATGGACACGCTAACGACCCTTTTGCACTCATTTGCCTACAATTTGACAAAAAATGTAGAAGACGCCAAGGACCTGTATCAGGAAACTGCTTTTCGCGCCCTGTCAAACCGCGACAAGTTCCAGCCCGGTACTAACTTTAAAGCGTGGATCTTCACGATCATGAAGAACATCTTCATCAACAATTACCGCAAAAAAGTTAAAGCCAACACCATTCTCGACACCACTGATAACCAGTACTACCTCAACTCTGGCAGCCATGCCACCGGCAATGCCGCAGAAGGCAGTATGATGTTGAAGGAACTGAACTTTATGGTGGATAACCTTGATGACAGCATTCGCATTCCTTTCCTCATGCATTTTGAAGGCTTCAAATACCAGGAAATTGCCGACGAGCTCCACCTGCCGCTCGGTACCGTCAAAAGCCGCATCTTCTTTGCGCGGAAAGAGCTCAAGGAGAAAATCATGAGCCATTACGGGTTTCATCCGAATTAAGTTGAGGAGTTTAGAGTTTAGAGTTGAGGAGTTTAGAGTTTAGAGCCACGGGTGAGCGTAAGCTGCTTCGTGGCTTTTTTCTTTTATTCATGTTATTCATGTTGGGCCCTTGCAGGGCCCCTTATTCATGTTGGGCCCTTGCAGGGCCCGCCATCTTATGTATGATGCCTTAATTGAAGAAGAGCTTAGTTACGATAAAATTGGTCGTTCAAAAAATTTTTTTGCCGAAAGTTGTGACCTCTTTCCGACACCTCGTCATAAGGACGTCTTTGCCGAAGGGCAAGGGCAGAAGGCAAAAAAGGAAGATTGTTTTCATTTGGTTTTTTGGGGTGCCGCCAGCATGTGTAAACATGTTTGGCGGCTTTTTTTTGCTATGTTTTTGATTTTGAATCCATGAGAATCGTCACCGGGCCGTCGTTTACCAACGACACCTGCATATCTGCCCCGAACACACCGGTGTAAACAGGCCGACTGCTTTCTGCTGCCAGGCTTTGCACAAACGTTTCATACAAGGGAATGGCCACCTCAGGCCGGGCTGCGCGAATAAACGACGGGCGGTTGCCCTTTTTTGTGCTGGCAAACAGGGTAAACTGGCTGATGACCAGCATGCTCCCTTCGGCTTCCTGAATGGACAGGTTCATGAGCCCGGCCTCATCTGAAAAAACCCGCATGGCCGATATCTTTTTACAGAGCCAGTCGGCGTCTTCCACCGTGTCCTCGTGTTCAATGCCCAGCAAAATGAGGAACCCGACGCCAATGGCCGCGTGCACCGCGCCATCTATGCTGACCGACGCCGACAGAACGCGTTGTAGAACTACCCGCATAAAAAAGTGGTTATGTTTGCCGCAATGTTAAACACAATTCAGCTTATGAACACCGTACAGGAATTCAATGATTACCGCGTCCGCATGAACGAACGCATTTTGTCTCAAGACAACCTCGTGCTGAAACGCTTTTGGAGCCTCGACAACCAGACCTACCAGGATGGTGCCCTCGACGTGAAAACCAAAGAGCTCCTGGGCCTTGTGGCTTCTATGGTGCTGCGCTGCGACGATTGCATCAAATACCACCTCGGCAAATGCCATGAACTGGGCGTAAGCACCGAACAAATATTTGAAGTGTTCGCCGTCGCCAATCTCGTTGGCGGCTCCATCTGCATCCCGCATACCCGCCGGGCTGTTGAATATTGGGACGAACTCAACGCCTAACGACCTTCGTCCACCACTTCCACCGACCACGCCTCCGCCTTCTCCGCAAACAACACTTTGGTTTTTGCCCAGGTGGCCTGAAACAGTTCCGACTGCCGGTAACGCTCCAGCTCATCCGGTCCGTCCCAAAAACTGAGGGTAAACAGCACATTCGGTTGTTCCAGATGCCGCAACAACTCCATGTGCCGGCAGCCCGGAAACGCGCGGATGCGGCTTTTGCTGTGCTCAAAGACCTCTTGCAAAAAGGTATCCACCGCCTCTGGGCGGAACGTCATTTTGACAATGCGCTTGATCATGCGGCTACCTCAGGCTTGGCATAGCGCCGTTTCCGTAAAAAATTAAAAATCCAGCCAAAAAGCCCCAGGAACAAGAGCGGCAACCCGATGTTGAACACCTGCCAGCCCGCTTTTTGGCTTTTGGCGCGTACGTTGTCCAAAAGGCGCAATTTCACCTCCCGTGAGCGCGCCTCGATGACCCCGTTGGCGTCCATCAGGTACTCTACGGCGTTCAACAACATCTCTTTGTTGGCATATGTGTACCCTTCAAAACGGTTCATGCCCAACGGCAGCCACTCCTTTTTGGCCGCATCGCGCACAAAATTGGCCCCCACATCGCCGTCGCTGACCACCAGCATGCGCGTAGGCTCGCTTTGCGCACGAAACGGCACGCCCAGTTGTCGCATACCGGCCATCATGTCTTCCGACACCCGGTTTTCATAATTGGACGGAAACACGCCTTCCAAAAGAACGGCCACCGTTTGGTTGCCCTTATCGAATTTCTCCGGAATGGGGTCGTATTTGAGGATGTCGAAATTCAGGTCAATCGGGCTGAACTGCAATCGGCTGTACCGACTGCTTTTCAAAATAGGCGTTTTCAGCACCGGTGTTTTGGTGCGGATGGTGTCTATGCTCGAACAAAAGCGCAACTCCACCCGGTCCAGGTTTTTCACGATGGGATGCAGCCCATCTGACACAACCGTGGGATGATAATACCATTTGAACAGGTCAAACTGCGGGGCATTGCCCACCTGGCCTACCTGCAAGGGGATGCGCGAACATTCCAGATCGAGCACCAAATCGGGCTGTATGCGGATGCCGTATTTGAACAGTTGGTCTTCGAGGTTGAGCGGGTAGTCGGTGGGCACAAAACGCCCGTTTAGGCGCATGCTGTCCAGATCGGCACCCAGGCGGTCGATCATCCACATCACCTTGCCGCCTTGCATCACATACTGGTCTATCTTGAACTTGTCTTTTTCAGAAAACGCAAAACGGGGTTTGGCCACCATCAGCAAGGCGCACTTGTCGGGGTTGAGCAGCAGGGTGGAGTCCAACGTGATGCGGTCTGTGTCGTAAAACTGCCGAAGGCTGCGCTCCAGGTCGGCCGTTTGCAGATCGTCCAACTCACCGTGTCCGCGGGTAAACAGGATAATAGGGCGTTGCGCCGTTTTCAATTTTTTGATGGCGTTGGCAAATTTATACTCCAGCAGGCTGACGGAATTGTTGATCACCTCGTCCGGACTCAGGGTGGGGGAGTCGTTTTCCAGCAGCTTAACGGGGAGCCGCCGGTTGCCGAAGTGAAAAATGGCGACCGGATAAATGAGTTTTTGGCTGGTTTCGCCCTGTTCGGCCACACGCAAATTGACAGGTGCCACGCCGTCTTCAGCAAGCGCTTTGCGGCGCTTGTTGATTTCTTCTACACTGCCAGCCCCGGGGTCTTCAAACTGGTAGTCGAGATAAGGGCAAATAGAGCGGAAGTCGGCCAGCATGTCGCGTGTCGCGGTTTGCAGGCGTTTGAACCCGGCAGGGAACTCGCCGTCGAGCAACACCTGAACGTACACCCGCTCCTTTTGATTTTTCAACAGTTCGCGCGTGGGCCGGGTGAGCGTAAATCGCTTTTCTTCCGTCAGGTCCAAATGGGTATAAAACGCATTGGCAATGATGTTCAAGCACACCAAAGCGCCGCAAAACAAACCAAACTGCAACAACGCCTGTGTGCGCCGGGATCGGGCCATAAACAAAGTCAATAAAAAGATGAAGATAAAAAAGAGCTGCTAAGTTACGGCAAGCACGACACTTGCCGAAACAAAACAATAAACAGGGCTATTGTCCGGTTATTGGGGAAAGGCATTGCCTTTGCTTAATCCGATACCTTGTTTCTGAAAAAACATTCACAAACCATGTTCAAATACCCCCTTCTTCTTGCGCTGTTGAGCGGCTTTGGCAGCTTCGCCTTGCGTGCTCAATGCATTCAGGGCGACTGCCAGAACGGCCAGGGCACGTTCAAGTACCCCTCCGGTGCCAAATACATCGGCCATTTTAAAAACGGTGAAATCTCCGGCGTCGGTGTTTGCTACTACACCGATGGCAGCAAGTACCAGGGCGAATGGCTCAACCGCTTCCCCGATGGGAAAGGCACCAAAACGTATGCCGACGGCACCACCCGAACAGGCCAATGGAAAAAAGGCAAACCGGTAGACGCCAACGGCAAAATCCAGGAAGAATACATTGCCGGAAAAAAAGAAGAACGGCAAGACGACGGCACCAACATACAGGTGGGCTGCCTCAGCGGCAACTGCCTCAGTGGACAGGGGGTTTTTGCGTATGCCGACGGCAGCAAGTACGAAGGCGGTTTTGTGGATGGCAAATTTGAAGGTGCCGGCAAGTTTTACTTCGCCAACGGTGAACGCTACGAGGGCCGTTTTCACCAAAACTACCCGCATGGCCAAGGCTCCCTCACCAAACCCAATGGTGACGTGGAAAGCGGAGAATGGAAAAACGGCGAGTTCATCGGCGGGTCGCTGGCCCAAAAAGGAAAAGTGGGTTGCATTGAGGGCGATTGTGAGCAGGGCGAAGGCACCTATATATATAAGGCGGGCGCTGCCAAATTTGTGGGGTCTTTCCAGGATGGCCACCCGCATGGAAAAGGCATTTGCACCTATGCCAACGGCGACGTCTATCAGGGCGAATGGGCCAATGGCGCTTTCGGCGGAAAAGGTACCCTCGTTTTGCACGACGGCACCACCATCAGCGGCTACTGGCGCGAAGGCGAGTACGTGGGCAAAGACAATCCAGATCCGACTGCGCCCGAAGAACCGGCGCTCCCCGAGCCAGCCAATGTGGAACCGCCCAAAGTGTGGGCCGTGGTAGTGGGCGTGGCCTCTTATGACCACATGCCCGTGCTGCGCTACACCGACGACGACGCCTATCGCTTTTACGCCTTCCTCAAAAGCCCCGAAGGCGGTGCCCTGCCCGACGAACAAGTGCAAATTCTCATAGACGAAGACGCTACCCGCGAGCAAGTGCTGGAAACCATGAAAAGCGTGTTCAGCAAAGCGGGCAAAAACGACCTCGTGCTGTTTTACTTTTCCGGACATGGCCTCAATGGGTCGTTCCTGCCCATCGATTTTGACGGGTACAACAACAAGATCGCCCACGAAGAAATCTCCAATATTTTCAACAGCAGTCCCGCCAAGTACAAACTGTGCGTAGCCGACGCCTGCCACTCCGGAAGCCTGTTTGCCATGCGTTCGGTCGGCGAAGAACCCGTGCTCAACCAATACTACAAAAACCTGAGCAAGTCCGTATCCGGCACGGCGCTCATCATGTCGTCCAAAGCAGAGGAAACATCCCTGGAGTCGTCTGGTTTGCGCCAGGGGGTATTCAGCCATTTTCTCATCCGGGGGCTGAAAGGGGAAGCCGACAAAGACGCCAACAAAGTGGTGAGCGTACAGGAATTGTACAATTACGTGTACGAACAGGTGCGCATATACACCGGAAACCGGCAAAGCCCGGTCATCAAGGGCACCTTTGACCCCATGATGACCATTTCTGTCGTCCGCTGAGCAAGGGGTGAAATAGAGAAACGAGCGGCCGTTTTGGGTTTTTGCCGACAAAAAAAATCGACAACAAATCAAAAATAAAAATAGTTATTTTCAACAAAATCGTATAAAAAAGACAAAATTCATAAAATTAAAATATTAATAATCAATAAATTAAATTATTTTTAAGGTTTTTTCACAAAATATACGCGTCAACAAACGCTTTTTTTTGTTCATACAGCTTGAACACAACACCTGCACTTTTGTATCATCAATAACGGGCACGGC
>JBMOHO010000059.1:0-14056 GCA_049317805.1 Saprospiraceae bacterium | reverse complement strand
AAGAGAGGTATCCGGCGTTTCTATGCTTTGCCACACCCCGCCTTCGGTTTTCCAGCGCACCCGGTACCCGCTTGCCGCAAAAACCGGCGTCCAGTGCACCTGCACAAAATCAGGGTTTTGGGTTTCTACACCAATTTGGGTCGGAGCAACGCAACAACCGTCGGTCAAAAAAACAACCGCGTCGGTCGTGTCGCTCCAGCCCCCCTCGGCACATAAGGCCCGCAAGGTCAATTCGTACCCGCTGCAGGGTGCCAGACCGCTTAGCAGCAGAAAGTCGGTGTCTGTCCGCTGCGCTTGCCAGTTTAGTGTGCCGACCTGGCGCCAGAGCACCTCCACCGAATCGTAAGCCGGCAAAGAAGTCCAGCGAAGAAACAGCGCGTTGGGCAACGGTATGCCCGTCAAATCAAATGGCATGGGACAGCTCGCGCAGCCCGCCTCGTACATTTCGAGCAGGTGACCCGCGTGCAGGCGTCCGTTGGTGGCCACCATACCCGACAAATCGGCAGTGGGCTGCGCCGAATGCAATACCTGATGACGGGCCCAAAGGGCAGCGGCAGCCGGATCGGCCACAGCTTGCCGAATCAGCGTGGAACAGGGGGCGCTGTACAACAAGCCCAGAGCACCGGCCACTTGTGGTGAAGCCATAGAGGTGCCCGAAGCCGTGCTGTATCCTGATCCGCCGGTGGTGCGAATCGATTGGCCGTAAGCGCCGAGGTCGACTTGCCGGGCGCCCCAGGAGGCCGTTGGGGCTTTGTTGTCGTGCTGATCCAGGCTGGTGACCATGGTCAGGTAAGCGCTGTTGCAGGCACCCGGCAAGTCGCCCACGGAATCAATGTTCACCGGATTATTGGCTGCCGGGGCCACCGACAGGATGCCCTCTTCCCCGAGCGCGTCGAATGCGGCGCACCACAAAGGCGCATCCGCCGCCTGGCCGTAATTGATCCCCCACGAACAATTGATGGCCACCACAAACGCGCCTTGCTGGCCGTTGGTGTCGTTGTAGCGTTTTCGGGCCAACCGTACGTAATCAAACGACTCCAGCAGCGATGCCACCGTGCCGGTGCCGGCTACAAACATCATGCGGAGTTGCCAGGCCACGCCGCTGACGCCGGCTGCATTGTTGCCCTTAGCGGCCAGCACACCCGACACCTGTGAGCCATGTTGCACGGGCGGCATGTTTATTTGGTCGTTTTTTTGGTGCACATTCCATCCTAAATGGTCGTCGATGTACCCGTTCAGGTCGTTGTCGACAAGATCACCGGGCACATCGGCCCAGTTTACCCACAGGTTGGGCACCAAGTCGGGATGCGCCAGGCCCACGCCGCCGTCAATGACCGCCACCACCACAGTATCGCCGTGGGGTGTCAAGCCGCCGGTGGTGATGTTCCAGGCCGCGTCGACGCCCAAATCGGCACCAGACAACCCGCCGGTTTGGCCGTGGTTAAACAAATGCCATTGTTCATCAAACAAAGAATCGTTGGGCAGAATAGCCGTGTTGCGGCTTTCCAACAGCAGGTTGAACTGCGCCGCCTGCACCTCCGGGAGCCTGTTGAGCCATTTAAGCAAATCCTGGTCATGGTGACGGTTTGGCGCAGCCAGTTTGAAACGCCATACATGCAGCATGTCCGAACAAAGCGCGGTTTCCTCCAATGGCCATTCCGGATGTTCCAAATCCCAACGTGCAGCCACGCGGCTTCCTGAACCCGACGGGGCAATTTGCGCCAGCACTTCCCCGGGTAACCTGGGCAGCATTTGTGCGTCCAAGGGCATCCATAAAGCCGTCAGCAACGCTCCAATCCACCATTTAAATCCTAATTGACTGCCAAATGTAACTTTTTCCATGTAGTCCGTGTTCCTGCGGGTATTTCCCGTAATTTTGCAAGTTGTGAAACTTGGCCTTTTGCGCAGTTAAAATTCCATCGACATTAAAAAGTTTACCGATTTCCCTTTCAAGTTTGACTGTTTTAGGCACTTTGCGGCAATTGCAGGATTTGTTGTCCTGTATGTCGGGTGCCTGTTGGCGGGTTTTGCCCCCATGTTGAACGCACAACAAACTGCTTGCGGCTGCAACGACTGCCCTCTGGAATTACCTGACGGGTTCAGCGACGTATTTGTTTCGCAGGTGCAAAACGCCGCAAATCCAGTTTTAGGGCAAAACGGACAAGCACTCTGTGGCATCAAACTGCATTTTTCCCATGAATTTGTATGCGACCTGCTCATCACCCTGCGCGCGCCAAACGACTCCAGCGTCACCCTCCTGGGGCCGGTCATATTTTTTGAACCCACCGACGGCAGCACCTGGGAAATCCTGTTTGTCCCCTGCGGTTCCCCCGCAGCGCCGGACAACGGTTTTTCGGCACAATGGAACAACGAACAATCCTGGGGCGCATTTGGCAATTTTGATGGTACGTATTACCCGTATGACGGCTGCCTGGAAGATTTTAACGGCAGTCCGGTCAATGGTACGTGGAACCTCGATATTGTTGACGGGTTGCCTTTCGACGAAGGCACCCTGCTGGATTTTGAATTGATTTTTTGCGACATGAACGGCGTTGAATGCGCACCCTGCGAAGCCGATGCCGGCAACCTGCTGAACAGCGACCTCGAGGCTTGTCAGGGCCACGATTCCCTTTTGCTTCATTTGCAACCCCAATACGGCAACCAGCAAGACCCGCCTCCGGCTTCAGCCTATGGGTACACCTATACCATTGGAGGGCAAAGTGGCGTGTTGCTGGGGTACGCCGACACGGTTGACCTGCGCGCTTATCCGCCCGGAAATTACAGCGTTTGCGGTTTTTCGTACGCGTCTGTGGATCGGGACAGCCTGCCTCTGCCCGATGGCAAACTGACCCTGCAGGAACTGGCGATGGAGCTGGCAAGCCCTACCCCACCCTTTTGCGGCAATTTGACCACCAATTGCGTCAATGTCAACATTAAACCCGCCTTGCCGGCAGTGTTTGCGCAGCAGACCGTTTGCCCGGGTGAGTGTTTCGATTTTTACGGTAAAACGCATTGCCAAAGCGGCTTGTACACCGATACGGTTGAACAAGGCAATTGCGCTTTTATAGCTTCCCTAGATTTGACCGTTTTGGTTCCTGATACGCAATGGATAGAAGAAGCCATCTGTCAGGGAAGCTGCGCTGCCACGCCCGGATTTGCTGCCATTTGCACCGCAGGCAACTACGTCCGGGTTTTTCAAAGCGCTTTGGGGTGCGACAGTGTGGTGGCGCTCACCTTGCAGGTGCTGAACCCGCTGGCGCAAATTGAACCGCCGACGGACTGGGTTTGTGGGCAAAACAGCCTCCCGCTGCTGGCAACAATGTCCGATCCCAAAGACCAGTTTCAATGGTCGGCCGTAGCGCCCGCCCAACTCATTGGCGCACTCGATTCTGCAAGGGTGTTTGCCACGGCACCGGGTACAGTCCAATTAGTCAACTGTCAATACCTGCCCGGTATCGTGTGTTGCGACACCACCAGCCTGTTGGTCACCCAGGACACGGTTTTTCTGGAGAAACCGGTTTGGGCATCTTCCGACAGCCTTTTGTGCGCGTCGAACTCAATACAATTCCGCGTACACAACGACTCAAAAGCCACCGGGTACATCTGGATCTGGCCAGCCGGTCTCACGCCCCTGGGTTCATCTGCCGATACGTCGTTGACGTTGTCGTGGAACGGCGCCACAAGCGGCGGCCCGGTATGTGTGGCCGCCCGAAATGCCTGCGACACCAGCGCCTTTGTTTGCCGAAATGTACGCGTGGGTTTTCCTCCCGATCCGGCGCCGGTTATTGGACCCGATAGCGTGTGCGCGGGCAGCAGTGGTTGGTACAGCGCGGCGATTCCGACGCCCGACTCGCTTTCCGTGTTCTGGAGCGCAAACGGCGGAAAGATTACGGCTCAACAAGGGAAAGACTCCATTGCCATTACCTGGGATAAGGGGCCCACGACCGGACAGGTTTTATTGCAAATTGGCAGCACCTGTGGCATAAGCGACACTACTTTTTTCAATGTTTCCCTCCGACAAACGCCGGACGCCGGTGCCCTGAGCGGCGCCAACAGCTTTTGCGCGGGTGAAGCATCGCTTTATCAATACGAGCCGTCGCTGAATGCCAACACGTGGTTGTGGAACATTTCCGGCACACCCGACGCGTCGGGTTACGGCGTGCAGGATAGCCTGACCGTCAATTGGATTTTACCAGGCCCTGGCAATGTCTGTGTGGTGGCCGAAAACAACTGCGGCGTGGGGCCACCGGCTTGCATTTTCGTCACTGTGGGCCAGCGTCCGGTGGCAAACGCTGGCGCAGACACCAGTACCTGTCCGGGCCTGCTCACCCTGAAAGCCCAACCCGGCATGAGCAACAGCGCAGGCAAATGGCGTTTCCTCAGCGGCCCTGTATCGGTCAGCATATCCAACCCGCTGTCCCCTGAAATTGACCTCAACCTGGCCGATTCTGGCGATTATGCCTTTGAATGGGAAGAAACCACGTCCTTTTGCAGTGCATACGACACGTTGCTGGTAAACATCAAGCCCGCGCCGGGAATACTCTCGACCACCGTTGATTGTGCCCTGAGCAACCTGACGTACACGGTGGGCTTCACCATTGAGGGCGGCGCTCCGCCTTATTGGGTAGACGGCCAAACGGTAGTTGCACCCAACGCCTTCCTGTCGCAGCCCATCCCAAGGGATTCGACCTTTTACTTTGAAGTGACCGATGCAACAGGCTGTACCAGCAATGTGAGCGGCCAATACGACTGCCCGTGCAATACCCAGGCCGGCACGATGCCTTCAGACACTTTGCGGGGCTGCATAGGCGACACGCTTCAGGCGGCAAAGGCGCTGCTTTCGGTGTTGGATGCCAACGATGAGTTTGCGTTTGTGCTGCACGACAATCCGGGGCCCCTGCTGGGCAATGTACTGGCCTGGAACACCGACGGGCGTTTTGCCTGGCAGTCCGGCATGAACCCAGGCCAACCATATTTTATTTCGTTTGCCGTAGGCAACACCGTCAACGGGTTTCCCGACGCCAATGACCCCTGTTTTGCCCTTGCTGCCGGGCAGCCGCTCGTATTTAACGCCGTGCCAGTGGCTTCGGCGGGCGCAGACGCTGCGGTTTGCGGACTGGAAGCGGCTTTAAACGCCACACCGGTTCAGGGGGGAAACTGGTTCGTGCCTGCCGGTTTGACGATTACGGATGTGCAATCTGCCCAAACGCAGGTAAACGCAGGTTCACCCGGCGCATTTGAACTGGTTTGGCGGGTGGATCAAAACAGTTGTGTGGCTGCCGACACCGTTAAGTTCTTGTTTCAAAGCAATCCGTTCATAGACAGCGTCGCGCCGAATTGCATCGCCGATACATCGGGTTTTGAGTTGCGCATCTGGGTCGGCGGGGGGCAACCGCCGTATAAGGCTTTGGGTTTGAACGGATCCTTCAGCGGCAATTTGTTTGACGCCGGTTTTTTACCCAACCAGAGCAACGTTTTGTTTTCCGCGATGGATGCCAATAACTGTCCGACGGACACCCTCGTTTTCAGCAATTTTAGCTGCGCATGCATCACGTTTGCCGGCCAGATGCCGCAAAGCGTTGTACACCTTTGCCCTGGCGACACGCTAAGCCTGTCGCCAACCCAAAACCCGGTATTGACTCCAGGGGATACGTTGTTTTATGCCCTACACGATGAAATGGGCGCTGGCCTGGGCAATATCCTTGCCACCAGCCAGACCCCCGTGTTTGGCTTTAACAACTGGATGCAATACGAAAAAACGTACTACGTATCTGCTGTGGCGTACAACCGGGGTTTGGCGCTCCAAGATCCTTGCAGGTCGGTTGCACAAGGCACGCCGGTAATTTGGCACACCCGTCCGGAGGCAAGCTGGATTGGCCCGGAGGAGGCTTGTCTGGGAGACACTGTGCGCTGGAGCCTGCAGGGAAAAGGTGCCTATCCAATTGATTTTCAATTGAAAAACGACAGCGGATTGACCCTTAGCGCTACGGCAAACGACTTTTCGCCCGTTGATTTGATCATTCCGGGTGGACAATCAGGTGTTTGGCAGATTGCAAGCATTTCGGACGCTTTTTGTACCCAGGTGGCGCCGAATATGGAAAAAACGCTGACAATATGGCCCGTTCCGGTGGCCGTTGCACAGGTATACGGCGAGGTCAATTGTTTAAACGATTCTGTATTGCTGGATGCGACAGGCAGTGAGGGTTTTGGACAAACGCTTGCGTATGCCTGGCTAATTAACGACATCATACAAGGTACGACTTCGCAAATCCGCACCGGCACACCCGGTTGGAGCCAACTGGTTTTGCAGACACCGCAGGGCTGTTCCGATCAGGATAGCATTTGGGTGCCCGATCAGCGCAATTTGCCCTATCCGGCGGGTTTGCGGGTGGTGCCGGTGCGGTGTTATGGCGAAGCGAACGGCGCGATTTACGTTGACAGCATTTCGGGAGGTACGCCGCCGGTGTTGGTGCGGTTGAATGGCGGCGCGTATGGCCAACAAAACGCATTTACCAACCTGCCAGCCGGAAATTACACCCTTGAGCTGGAAGACTCCGGCGGTTGCGTTTGGGTTGAAAACGTGTCAATCCCTTCGCCAGCGGCTATAAAAATTGATTTAGGGCCCGATCAGGAGGCAGCGTTTGGCGATGAAGTGTATCTCTATGCAAACAGCAACGTACAAGGGGCTTCTTTGGATACCGTCATCTGGTTTCCCATACCATTAGATGCATACGTGAACAAAGACACCCTGAGGTGGCTGGCTGAACAACGCGTGTTCATCACGGCTACCGGGAGAGACACCAATGGTTGTACGGCAACAGACACCATTCAGGTGCTTGTCCGGCGCATCCAACGGGTATACGTACCCAATATTTTTTCGCCGGGCAGCGCAGGAAACGAAACGTGGTGGGTATTTGCCGGTCCGGAAGTGGTGCTGGTAGAGCGCATGGCGGTGTTTGACCGTTGGGGCAATAAAGTGTTCGAGCGGCTGGATGCAGCGCCCAACGACCTGAGCATGGGCTGGAATGGCGCACATCAAGGGAAAACGGTAGAGAACGGGGTGTATGTGTTTGCGGTGCGCCTGCGGCTGTTTAATGGAACCGTGTTGGACATTGGCGGCGACGTGACGGTATTAAAGTGATTTATAATTCGTTAAAACCGCGAGAAAAAATAAAATCAAAATAAAATTCTTTATTTCTTTGCAACTCAAATTTGCAAGGCCCCAAACAACAACATTAAGTTAAGTCGTTTCAAAAGAAGTGAACCCCAAGGGCCGGATACCAAACCTTACTCCTCTTAAACTACTGGTTCAAATGGTAAGAATTTTACCCATTTTACTCATTTCTTTATTGTTCGGCACATTTGCTTACGCGCAGCTGCCTGACCCATGCCCCACCAATCAGGAACCGCCTGCCGACATTTGCGGGCAAACCTGCATTTATTGCAACTTTAACGGGATCAATAGTACTACAAACGGATACACGGGCCAAACGCCCCCCGGTTTTTGTGGCACCATTGAAAACGAGCAATGGCTGGGCTTTATCGCAGGCGCGCCGGGTGCCACCTTTACGGCAACCCCATCCAACTGCGCTATTGGTAACGGCGTACAAATCGCTTTGTACACCGATTGCAACAGCGATCCGGTTGCATGCAACGGGGGGGCCAGTGGCGGGGGCAACACCCCCGTGAGCATCACGGCGCCACTGAGCCCGGGCACCAACTATTTCTTGCTGGTCGATGGTTTTGCCGGTGATCAATGCGATTTTCAAATCACCGTGGTTCCGCCTATAGCCGTTCAGGCGCCCAATGTGGGCCCTACAGGCGTCATTGCCGGACCGGTTTTGGTTTGTCCGGGTGCCACAGTCAGCTACACCGTGCCTCCGGTCACGGGCGCTGGCGCTTACACCTGGACGGGCCCGGCAGGGTCGTTGATCAACGGCCAGTCGCCGCCGGTACAAATCGTAGGCAATTCAGGCAATTCAGTGGACGTCACTTTCGGTGCCGCAGGAGGCCCCATTTGTGTTTTACCGCAAAACTCCTGCGACGACGGCACGCAACGCTGCCTGAACGTCGTCGTGCAGCCTATCCCGCCCACCATCCTTCCGCCAGTGATCATTTGCAATGAGGACGCACCTTATGAACTGCCCTGGGGTCAGTTTGTTGGCACTACCGGTACATATCAGGCCACCCTACAGTCTTATCAGGGTTGCGACTCGCTGGTGCGCCAACAGGTGACCGTGAAGCCGCCGATAGTAGTCAACCTTGGTGTTAAAAGCCTCTGCGAAGGCAATTGCATTAGTGTGTTTGGCGAAGATTATTGCGATGGCGGAAACTACAGCGTTAAAGGTGATTCTTACCTGGGTTGCGACAGCTTGGTCAATTTTTCACTGCTTGTATTAAACCCGATAGCGGATATAACTGGCAATTCAGTGCTTTCCTGCGCAAACGACACCGTTGCCTTGTCCTCCGTGGCATCTGCAGGCACCAAAATATGGCGTAGCCTGCCCTCCAATGCCGTAGTAGCCTCGGGCAACAACTACAACGTCACACAACCTGGCACCTACACACTGACTGTGACGGCTGCTGCTGGCGGGGTGTTGTGTATACGCACAGACACGGTGACGGTGACTGGAAACACCGTTCCGCCTACAGTGACCACCACGGGCGGATTATTGGGATGCGCAGCTGTAACCGCGCAAATTTCGGCCAACGTCAATGATCCGATGCCGACTTACCAGTGGAGCGGCCCGAATAACTTCACTTCAAACCTCAAATCGCCTGTTGTAGGCGTAGCAGGTACCTATACCGTAACCGTCACGGCCTCCTCCAACGGATGTACCAACACCGCTACCGCCATTGTAACGGGCGACACCCAGCAACCGATAGCGGGCGCAACCGGCGGCACCTTGACGTGCAGCATCCTTTCGGTGACGCTAAACGGTACATCTTCGGTACAAAATTCGAATTACAACTGGACAGGCCCGGGTGGCTTCAATTCCACCCTTCAAAACCCGACGGCCAGCGCAGTCGGCACATACACACTGATCGTTACCAGCAACCTCAATGGCTGTAAAGATACCACCACCACGCAGGTCAACATCAACAATACGCCTCCGGGCGCAACGGCTTCACCAGGCGGTGTCATCAGCTGCAATACTCCGGTCATTACGTTGAACGGTGGCTCTCCTGCTTCCAACCCCACGTATTCCTGGGTCGGCCCTGGCGGCTTCAATTCTACCCAGCAAAACCCGCAGGCCGATACTGCCGGTGTTTATGTACTGACCGTTCAAGGCAGCAACGGTTGTACCAGCACGGCTACGGCCACTTTAACCGGCAACACCATACCGCCCAATGCCTCGGCGGCCGGCACAACGCTTTCTTGCGGGCAACCCAGTTTGCCCATCATTGGCAATTCCATTACGCCAGGCGCTACTTACTCGTGGACTGGTCCAAATGGCTTTAGCTCCAATCAACAAAACCCGACCGTCAATACTGTTGGGTTGTACACCTTGACCGTCACCGGCCCCAACGCCTGTACGGAAACGGCAACCGCGTTGGTGAATGGTGACTTTGCCGCTCCTGATGCCAGCGCTACCGGCGGCACCATCTCTTGTGGAGCGGCCAGCACTACCATAACCGGCGCTTCCATAACGCCTGGCGCTACCTATTCGTGGAGTGGCCCAGGCAACTTCATGTCCAACCAGCAATCACCCATCGCAAACCAGATCGGCACGTATACCCTGACGGTGCGTGGCCCAAATGGTTGTACTTCAACCGCCACAGCCGATGTGGTAGCGGACGTAAACGTACCCAATGCCTCGGCAAGCGGTGGCACACTCAATTGTACCATTACGTCCATCACGCTTGATGGCAATTCATTCACACCAGGCGTCACTTTATCATGGACAGGCCCCAACGGGTTTACCTCTACCCAGGAAGATCCGGTTGTTACCGAGCCAGGTATCTACACCCTTACGGTAGAAAACAATGCCAACGGTTGCACCGCTCAGGCCGACGCGAACGTCAACCTGGACGATGCGCAGCCCGGCGCTTTGGCTACCTCCGGTATACTCACCTGTACCAATCCGAGCTTATCGCTTGAAGGCTCTTCGCCTGCCAATAACGTAAGCTGGTCCTGGACGGGTCCCAATAACTTTGTTTCGGTGCAGCAAAACCCGGTCGTCAGCGAGCCGGGTGAATATGAGTTGACGGTCACGGGCCTAAACGGCTGCACAAGCACGGATACCACGGCAGTAGGGGTAGATCAAACCAACCCGGTTACCACCCTGACTACTGCTGTTCTAACCTGTTCTGTCACCAGCATGCCCATCAATTCCACCGTATCGCTTCCTGTAACGTACTTGTGGAGCGGCCCGAACAACTTCAGCTCGACAGATCCCAATCCGACGGTTACTGCTCCTGGCACTTACACCGTAGAGGTAATGGCTGCTAATGGTTGCACCGACACGGAGAGCATTGATGCGCCACAGGACATTGTTGCGCCGGATATTTCAACCGTCGGAAACACGATTTCCTGTACCAATCCGCAAGTACCGCTGACGGGGAATTCCACCACGCCCGGCGCTGCTTATCAATGGAATGGTCCGAACAATTTCAGTTCTGCCCTGCCGAATCCGGTAATTGATGTCAACGGCCCATACACGCTGACCGTAACGGGCCCGAATGGCTGTACCAGCACGTCGGTTGCGGTTGTTGACCTTGATGTAGACGCGCCTCAACTGTCCGGCGCGCCCGACAACATTCTTACTTGCAACCTCACCACCGTGAACATACAAACCACGGTTTTGGCACCCAATTCACCTGTGCAAACGCTCTTGTGGACTGGCCCTAACTTTTTCACTTCGACGGTGGAAGACCCTCAAGTACCGGCCCCTGGCATTTACACCCTGCTGGCTACCGCCGCCAACGGATGCACCTCGGTGCTGGATGTCACCGTCGCTCAGGACATTGCGGCTCCAAATGCTTCCACAAGCGGAGACACCCTTACCTGTACGATCACCAGCATTGTGCTGAACGGAGCATCTACTACTCCGGGCGCTGCATTTGCCTGGACAGGCCCGAACAACTTCAGCTCAACACTGGAAGATCCGACGGTAACAGTTGATGGCGTGTACAATCTGGTGGTCACAGGCCCCAACGGCTGTACCACACCGACCACCGCCACCGCCTTTTTGAATGTAAACCCTCCAGGCGCTCAGTCCACGTCGAGCAATGACCTGAATTGCACCTTGATATCTTCGTCTCTAACCGCCACCTCCGCCGCGCAAGGCACCACGTATGAATGGACGGGCCCTGGCGGCATCATCGGCACAACTGCAGTGGTGAGCACGTCGGTACCCGGCAATTTTACCGTAGAAGTAACCGGCTCAAACGGTTGTACGTCAACCGCAACCCTCACGGTGCTTCAAGACGTGAGCCTGCCAGGTGCAACGGCAGCGGGCGATACCATTGATTGCATTTCCGGAATAGCAACACTCACAGGCAACTCCCCCACCGGCAGTGTGTCCTGGCTGTGGAACGGCCCGAACCAGTTTACGTCTACCCTGCAAAATCCAACAGTCACCATCGACGGTGCCTACCAACTCACGGTAACCGGACTAAATGGCTGTACCAGCACCGCTACCGCCTCGGTTGCTCAGAATACGTTGTCTCCTGTGGTTCAACTGAGTGGTGCAGATACCCTGACCTGTGTGGTGTTGAGCCTGCCGTTGACCGGAACCATTTCGACGCCCGGTGCCACCGGGGTTTGGACCGACCCGAACAACGCCGTAGTTGGCAATGGCCCTACCATCACTGCGTCTATCCCTGGTGTATATACCTACACCGTAACTGCACTGAACGGTTGTATATCTTCGCCTACCCTCACCATTCCACAAAACGTGGTGAACCCGCAAAACGTAGTGGCCACCGGCGGATTGTTGAACTGCAATTTTCCGACGGTCACCTTAACCGGCAGTACTTCAACCGCAAACGTTTCATACAACTGGACAGGCCCCGGCGGCTTTACTTCTTCGCTGCAAAACCCGGCTACCGGCAATCCGGGCCAGTTTACCCTCGAGGTTACAGACAATGTCAATGGTTGTGTTTCTTCTGATACTGCATTGGTTACACAAGACCCGACCGTGCCCGACATTCTGGTGACCACCGATATCCTGACTTGCTCGTTGGATACCGTCGTGTTGCAAGCCACATCCAATACGCCTTCTGTTACGTACCTGTGGAGCGGACCCGGCGGATTCAATTCTGTTCAGGAAGATCCGTTGGTAACTGTGCCAGGCGCTTATCAGGTGACCGTAACGGCGCTGAGTGGCTGTACCTCCGCGTTTGCGATAGAAGTGTCTCAGGACATTGCCGAGCCGGGCGTAAGCGCACAAGGCGTTATCCTGACGTGTACACAACCGACCGGCACGATCACCAGCACTTCTCCGACAACAAACGTCGCGTTTAGCTGGACAGGCCCCGGCGGCTTCACCTCCAACCTGCAAAACCCGCAGGTAAACCAAACAGGCGCCTACACCGTAGTGGCAACTGCTCAAAATGGCTGTACCTCATCGGCAACGGTGCAAGTGAATCCAGACTCCAGCATTCCGCAAATCAGCGCCAACGGCGGCACCGTTACCTGCACTGTCACGACCGTACAACTCACCGCTACTTCCAACGTCCAGAATGTAACCTGGACCTGGACCGGACCTGTCGGGTTTAGCTCCAATTTGCAAAACCCCACCGTTTCTGCTCCTGGCGCATACACCCTTGTGGTGACAGCCAGCAACGGGTGTTCGGTATCGACAGGTGCCCAGGTTTTAGCCGATAACCAGGGCCCGGTGGTACAAACAACGACGCCCGATGAGTTGAACTGCACGGTCACGGAAGTGGCTTTGAACGCCTCTGTACAGGCACCCGGCGTGTATGGCTATTTGTGGACCACGATAGACGGCAGCATCATTTCAGGTGGCAATACGGCCAACCCGACGGTCAGCGAAGCGGCATTGTATACCGTTGAGGTGACCAACCTGAACAACGGTTGCACAACCACGGAAGATGTTGAAGTATTTGTCGATCCCGCAACACCCTCTGATGCGGTGTTGAACATCCGTGATGTGTCTTGTTTTGGCGATACCGATGGCTCATTGGTCATCAATTCAATTGTTGGCGGCACGCCCCCATTTCGTTACAGCTTTGACAACCAAGGCTTTACAAGCAACCCGCTATACACCGGCCTTGAGCCTGATGTGTATGATCTAGTGGTGCAAGACGCGAATGGGTGTGAATATGTGACCACGGTGACCATTGGCGAACCCGCAGAACTGCTGGTTGACCTTGGTCCGGATACGGTGATTGTATACGGCGATTATTTGAGCCTTGTATTGGATAGCAGCGTGGTGAATTACCCGGAACGCATTGAAGTGACGCGCATCAACCCGCAGAACCTGCTGGATTCGCTGGCGCAAGGCAGCTTCCGCCCATTGACGTCATTCCGGTACACCGTAACGGTCATTGACTCCAACGGATGTGAAGCCACAGACACCCGACTGGTCATCGTGGAAAAACCGCGCAATGTGTACATACCAAACATTTTCAACCCGCAATCGAATGACGGGAACAACCTGTTCATGATTTTTGGGGATGATAAAGTGCAAAACATCCGCGTATTCCAGGTATTTGACCGCTGGGGCGGTGCCATCCATGAATACCGCAATTTCAAACCAAACGACACCGCTTCGGGTTGGGACGGTTCGATCCGCGGTCAACAAGGCAACCCGGCTGTATTTACGTATTACGCTGAAATTGAGTTTATTGACGGCGAGGTCATCCTGTACAAAGGCGATGTTACCCTGATCCGGGAATAAACAATTGTGGTTGCTTTTTAAAAACTGCTGTTTGATTTCAACATTAAACAGCAGTTTTTAATTTATTACTTATTACTACAAGTAAACTGGTAAAAGAAGGATTTATTTTGTTAATTATAAAAATAAACAACCTACTTGTCTTAATTTCTCTCCTTTTTATTCATATTATTATTATTATTATTACATTG
>JBMOHO010000058.1:0-14128 GCA_049317805.1 Saprospiraceae bacterium | reverse complement strand
AGAAAAATCTGCGGTTTTTCCGGATTAGCATTTTCCTCCGTTGCTGCGGGTGTAAAACCCGCCGCAACGGAGGGACCCTCACTAAAGGTAGACCTTTGGCGCCCATTTCACCAAGCCGTCAGTGGCGAGGGGTTTCATACACCTCCCTCGCGAGGGGTTTCATACCCCTTCCCTCGCCCCTTCCCTCGCGAGGGGTTTCATACACTTCCCTCGCGAGGGGTTTCATGCCCCTCGTAAAAATATTGTTAGAAAGTTTTTGGGCAAGTATTGCGCGTAAATAAATTGTTATGTACCTTTGTGGCAAAACTTTTTCGTTATGTTCAACACTTACCATACCACCCATCCAAAGGCCGAAAAACCCATGTTTGGGCAGGCCAAAGTAGCCATAGCAGCCCTGGCGCTTGTATTGGCATTGATCTTGACCTACATTTGGACCATGCCTCCAAATGGACCCACCAATGGTCGTTTAGACATGGCTAAAGGCAGCGACCGAAACAGCAAACACGTCCAACAAAAAACCAGGGAACAGGCAGATGAAGCCTATGAAAAGATCAAACAGGAACTGGAGCAATGGAAAAGCAAGCCCAACAAAACGCCCGAAGACAAAGACTACATCAAAAAACTTCGAAAAAAACTGGAACAATTGCGCAAAAAGAAAGATTTTAGCGGAGAAAACCACTCACAAAAGCACAAAGGCCACTAAACCATGTCCCTGTACACGTTCATAACAGACTATAAAGGTGGCACCTACCTCAGCCAACACATGGCTCCAAACCTGCGTGCAGCGTGCGACGCCTGGTTCGCACACACGCTCAACGGAGGGCATATTCCCGAACTGCCACAAACGCTTTTTCACCTGGAATACCGATTTGAAATGGACGAAATGCCGCCCGTACTCATCGAAGGCCTGCAAAACATTTGGTTTATGTCCATGCTTTTGGAAGAAGACCAGATGGATGTACACATTGTGGATACTTCGCTTGTAGCACACCACATGCCAGTGAAGGTCGCCTAAAGTCCATTTGCTTAAGCTGCTACCCCTGCGCACCCATGTCCATCATGCTCAAACTCGCTCGATTACACGGCGAACCTGAAATATTTTACTCCATCCAGGGCGAAGGCCGCAGCTTGGGTCGCACTTCCGTGTTTGTGCGCACCAGCCTGTGCAACCTCCATTGTGCTTGGTGCGATACCGATTACACCTGGAACTGGACCGGCACGCCTTTTACACATGTTCACGACGCAGACCCGGACTATCGGAAATTTGACAAAAAAGAGTGGCTTGTGCACTGCACCATTGAAGAAGTTGCTGCTCGAGTTGCGGCTTTTCCATGTCGGAACGTTGTACTCACCGGGGGCGAACCCATGATGCAACAAGATGCCCTGGCAGAACTGATGCGACACCTTAAAAACGTAGACCCCGACTACCGTTTCGAGGTGGAAACCAACGCCACTTACTTGCCCACGCCGGATTTTGACGCACTCATCGACCAATACAACGCCTCCCCAAAATTGGACAACAGCGGTAACCCCAAACGGCTGCGCGAAAAACCGGCGGTGTACCGCTTTTTATCGGAACACCCCAAAGCAGGATTCAAATTCGTGGTAGCCGAAACAGCCGACCTGCATGAAGTGCTTGACTTGATCAAACGCTACAATATAGCGCCTGAAAAAATATGGCTCATGCCAGAAGGCGCTACCCGCGAAGCCTTGGCCTTACGGCGTGAATGGATAGTAGAAATATGCAAAACCCACGGATTCAACTACACGGACCGACTCCATGTGCAAATTTGGGGTTCCAAAAAAGGGGTATGATGCCGTGTGAAATCAGTTGTTGTGCTATTAGTGTCCAACGACCAATCGGCGAACGGTTTGACCATTGATGCGCACAAAGTATATTCCGGCAGGCCATGTTGAGGTATCTACATATCGACGCCCACCGCTTAGGCGCATCATGCCCTGCACAGGTCGACCAAGCGCATCAAACACTTCAATTTCGGCATAAACACCAGCTGTCCAATCCAAAGTAACCATATCGGTTGCCGGGTTGGGGTACAGCTCGAGCGTGTTGTTGGGTTTAAGGGTCGTGGCAGATACCAAAAGATCGCAAAAGGCAGTGTCCGGATTCGATTCGATCCAGCCTTTGGCGCTGAGGTCACGGCCTGCAAAAGCCGGGTAATCTGCCGGATACCGATCCATGCGAAAGGTCTGGTTGTTACCCGGATTTAACTGGGTACCCTGAGCCACAGGAGCACCATTGAGCAGAGGCGTTTTGTATTCCCAGACAATCTCCTGATTGGGCGTTATTTCAAATGCATAACCCGGTCGACCAGCCAGGATCAAGTAATTGCCGTTGGGCAGGTACTGTACGCCAGACAAGCCGTCAGATAACATCTTGGCCGGTTCCGGATGGGTAATGGTCACGTCAAATGTTTCCGGGCCCCATACATTTCCGTTCATGGGAAAGCTCCAGGTGTACATGTCGAACCCGGTTGCAAATACATTTGCCTGAGAGTAGGCGGTGCTGATCTGGTTGTTGTACACCTGAATTTTGCCATACTGCGGATCGATGGGGTCAATAAAATCATCAATCCAGCGTGCTGCGTGCTGATAATGCAAGCGCTGGTCGGTGCTGTCGCCTGCGCGGTAAGCCGCCGGATTGCCCCAGCGGTACATGAGGTCGCCACCACGGCCACTGAATCCGCCAGTATGGGAAGCCGCTTCCGCAGCAGTTGTCGTATGATCGATGATCCAAATTTCGTTAAAAGTGGGCACGCTAAGCAATATCTGATCGTTAATTGGATCATAATCAATGGCATTGCTATGCATCCAATCTGCATCGCCATCGCTGGTATCCCAGTTGAAATCGACCAATTCCGGATGCGCCGCCACATCGCCAAAGTTGTTTTTACTGGCGTCAAAATCCTGGATCAGGTGATCCCAAACATGCCATTCCCAAATAACCTGGTTGGTAATAGGATCCAGTTCAATGATGTAGTCGGGCCAGATTTCATCGTCGGGCAGGTTAGCCGGGTTGCGGCCTGCCTGAACCGCTTCAGCAGTCGTTTTCTTTTCCCAAACGATCATGAGGATGGTGTTGTCGGGCGTCACCGCAATGTCGTGATGCAGGCGACGCAGTGTATCGTTGAGTACGTACGACCACAGGAGGTTGTTGTCCCAGTCGCGTATTTCCACCGTGGCGCCTCCACCGCCGGCCCAAATGGCGTCATTGGTCACGTTGGCTGGTCGTTTCGTTTTTACCAGATTGCCATTGGGCATCAGGTAGGCTGTGTTGCCCGGACGCAGATTGGCCGCATCGGTCCACCTGTGTACTATTTCACCGCAGTTATTTAACAGGTAGACCGTAGACTGATTGTGGGGGTATATGAGGTTGACACCGTCATAAGATTTTGAGGGGTTATAAGACAATAACCCCACCGTATGCTGTGCATACAACCCAATGGAAAGGCACAATGCCACAAGTGTACATGTATATAAACGCATGGTCGTCAAAAAATTAAAGTTTGGTTAAAGTAAAAACAAATGGTTTTGTCTGTTTTGGGGTGAACGCTCGGAGCACCAATAAACCGGAAGGCCAGGAGCCTGTGTTTAAAGCAATCCGTGTGCCCTCGAATGTTTGGTTCAACAATATGCTGCCAAGCGCATCTGTCAGCAAAAGGGAGATTGATTCTCCGGTATGGTTGTCCAGCAAAAGTACATCAGAGAACGGATTGCCCCGCACACCAAGAGCCGGTGAATTCGTAGGATTTTTGTCAACCGACACAACGCTGTTGTAAATGGCGCAATCGTCAGGAAGCGGATTTTTTTCAATGAGCGCCCCCGGAGTCATGTCTTTCCCGACAAAAGCCGGGTAATCCGGCGCATACCGGGTTACCCGAAAAGTGCTGTTATTCAAGGGTGTTTGCCCCTGCGTCACTGGGCCGTTCAGGCTCACAGGATTGATGTAATCCCAGGACATTTTGCCAAGGGTATCAATTTCAAAAAAACGACCGCGGTCGCCCTCGCAAACTAGAAAATGGCTATTGGATAGCGGATGGGCGCCGGAAATATTGGGGGAATAAAAGCCGCTGGCTTGATAAGACCATTCAGCCGCCTGTGGAGCAAACGGGCCTGAGTTGTTGAGCTCGTACCCGCCCTGTGCGTTGAGGGGCGGACTCCACACGTCTACGCTGGAGAAATTGCCGCCCGGGCGTCCGGCGCCGTTGTTGAACACCATCAGTTTGCCGGCCCAGGGATGGGGCGTGGTGATCCAGCGCACGTCGTGTTGGCCATAAAATCGTTGGTTAGCAGCCGTTCCGCGGTCGTATACCTGAGGGTTGCCCCAGCGGTATAAGAAATCACCCCCCTTTTGGCGAAGGCCGCCGCTGTGGCCGGCCGCTTCGGCAGTGGTAGTGCTGTGGTCTATGATCCATATTTCGCTAAGGCTCCTGGAACTCAAGGCTATCTGATCAAGCTCCGGGTTGTACGATACAGCGTTGATGTGCACCCAATCCGACACATTGATTGTGCCGACATTGATGTTCAGCAATTCAGGATGATCCGCAGGGCTGCCATAATTGGGTTTACCTGGGTCATGATCCTGCACGAGGTGGTCCCAGAGATGCCATTCCCAAACAATCTGGGCAGAATCGGACCCAATGGGTTTTATTTCAACGACGTGGTCGGGCCATAAACCGTTGGCGGGTACGGTGTTGGGTTTTCGGCCCAATGCGATGGCCTCCGCGTTCGTTTTGCGTTCCCATGCGGGTACCAATATGTTTCCATTAGGCAAAGGGGCAACGTCGTGGTGCTGGTGCACTTGATCGTTGGCGTATTGCCATGCCCATACCAAGTCGCCTTCCCAGTTAAACAATTCAATGCGGCCGCCTATACCCCCTCCGGTAAAGCTGCCGCCGACCCGGCAAGGTCGGAGCAAATAGCCGTTTTCAAGCAGGTACACCGAATTGCCGGGAAAATAGTTGCTCAACCAGCGCCGAACCTCGTGCCCACAGTTGTCAATCAGGTAGGTGGTACGATCTGACGTAAAAAGCGCATATCCGTTAAATGCCGTGGAGTCGTTTTTATACAGCCCTACGGTGCGGTTTTGAGCGCCAGCGTGGCAAGCGACGATGAGGCATATCCAAATAAGCGATCGCTTCATATTCAGTTTTGGAACAAATGTACACCGGCAAACAACTTTTTATAACCTTGCGTTGAACTAATGATTAAAAATAGCCAAATTATCGATGCGCTATATCTTGTTGCTGCTTGTTCTCTTCAGCTGCACGCCCACCCGCAAATGGACAAGGCAACTGGAAAACATGCCTGCCCTGAAAAACGCTCAGGTGGGTATGTGTGTTTGGGATGCCGATTCGGGCCGGGAACGCTGCGCCTATCGGGCAGAAAAACGCTTTACGCCCGCCTCCACTGCTAAAATATTGACCCTGCTGGCTTGCCTGCATGCCCTGCACGACAGCCTGCCGCGCCTGGCATATGAGGTCGTGCAGCAACAGCCGAAAAACGCCATCCTTGTGGCCGGTACAGGGGATCCGACAACCCTGCATCCCCATTTTGAAGCCTGGCAACCCCAACTGAATTTTCCGCAACTCCTGCCCGGCGCAGAACGGCATCTGATGGCGCTCCCGGGAGCAAACCAACTTGTCCCCTATGGGCCGGGTTGGTCCTGGGACGATTTTGGGGCCTATTATTCAACCGAAATCACTGCATTGCCGGTGTATGGCAATGCCGCCCGGCTGACTTACGCCAATCAACATTGGCAAATATACCCGGAAACCCTCGACACTTTGCTCAGGTCGGATTCCGGGATAACCGAACCGCAGCGACAAGCCCTCGGGCCGTATATCCGCATCCCCGAACACCCTTCAGGCGCTGAATACAACAAGACCATCGCGTTGTTCGGGATGGCACAAACAGGGCCGGTATTGTTTGAGCAGGCCCAAAGTGGTGCAGGTGTTTTTTTGAACAAGACCGACAGCGTGTACACCATGGGCGGCTTGCACCATTTCTGGTATGCTTGTCCGACCGACACCGTATTGCGCCGCATGATGCATCAAAGCGATAATTTTTTGGCCGAACAACTCCTCCTGGTGTGCGCAGTAGAGCGCTACGGCGCGTTTTTTCCTCAACAGGTACGTACATGGGTGACAGACACGCTTTTGCGCACGCCAGAGCCGCCACGTTGGGTCGATGGCAGCGGATTATCGCGTTACAACCTGGTGTCGCCACGTGATCTGTGTGCAGCATTGCACCATTTATGGCAAACACAGGATCATGAGCGGTTGCTGAACCTGTTTCCGGAGGGCGGGCGGGAAGGCACATTGCAAGGCTGGTTTGGAGAGGTGCCTGTTTGGGCCAAATCGGGCAGCATGGGTGGCGTATTTTGCCTGAGTGGATATATCAAAGACAAGAAAGGCCGTATACAGATATTCAGCATCATGGTTAATGGTTTTACAGATGGGCAAAAACCGGTGAAAAACGCAGTATCCATTGTATTGAACGGGTTATATTGATTTTTTTTATTTACCCTTAAAAGCCGCAGCGGCTAATAAAAAAAATTATGTGCATTAGTGTCTCAAAATATACATTTGCATCGAAATAACCAAAGCTTAATATTTCATAAACCGTGCATCCAGCACAACAAACCCATTTTCAACATGAAGCAGTATTTCACATTTGCATTATTGACGCTCGCTGTAAGCAGCTTTGCCCAAACCGGCTCCTGGTACGTTGGCGGTGCCGCAGGTTTTTCCACATCGAAAACCGAATTTGGCAGCACCACGACAGATGACAGCAACAGCTGGCAATTCTCTCCGGAGGTTGGTACCTGGTTGACCGACAACATCCAGTTGGGCCTGGGCGTAACCCTCGGAGGCTTTTCTTCTACGGATGAAAACAATAACGAGTCTACCAACTCGGTTTATGGAGGCACCCTGTACGGACGTTATTTTTTCAATCCCGGTCAGGCGTTCCGCCCGTTTGTCGGCCTAAACATTCCTGTGTTGGCTGGCAAGCAAACCATTGATTTCGGTACTGGCGAGTCTAAATCAGACATCAATCAATTTGGCGTCAACCTGAATGCCGGTTTTGGTTATGCCATTGCTCCCCGCTGGACGGTTGTTGGCTCTTTGGGTGTACTGGGCTTCAATTCAACAACATTCAAGCCTGATGGCGGCGGCGAAGAAACCAAAACAAATGATTTCGATTTTTTGGTCAACTCCCTCGGCAACCGGTTTACCATTGGTTTTTACTACACGTTTTTGCAATAGTCTCTTACACCCATTATTGATCAAAATGCCAAGGGCAGGTCTCACGACCTGCCCTTGTTTTTTCAACTCCTCAACTCCTCAACTCCTCAACTTTAAACGGCTCAACTATCGTTGCACCGCAAACTTCAAAGCACGTACACCTCCATCAGACACCAATTCCAGTTGGTAGAAACCGGCTGGCAATGTGCTTACATCGAGGCGCTGGGCAAAGTCACCCGCCTGTACCGTGCCGAAGTCGCCTTCCTGCATCAGTCGGCCGGTTACATCGCGAATGCCGTAACGCAGCGCTTCCTGTTCAGAAAGGCTCAGTTGGAGCATCATGTAGTCAGAAACCGGGTTAGGGGATACCATTACCGACTGGAGTTTGTTGTCTAATTCATTGGTATTGACCACAACCGGCAGCGGGAAAGTAGTGCCGTCAGTCAGGGCGACCCATACTTCAAAGCCAGGCGTGGCGCCGCCAAAAAATCCGGAGGCAAAAGCAGTAGCCGCCTGGCCGCCAAGGGTAGTCAAATTGGCGCGGTACGTCACCAACACGTTGCTGTTGTCGTTAGCAGGCGTCAGGTCCAACAGGTATTCGGCGACTGGAACCTCCACGTATGGCGTAAACTCCGAGTAGTCAACATTGTCGAACACTACAGGGCCGCCAGGAAGTTTAACATCAACACCCGGTGCGTCCGGCGAACCATGGAACAGGTTGAGGCTGACGTTAAAAGCGCCCGAAGAACGGTATTTAGCATCGGCACTCACAAAAAGCTGGAACGGTGTGGTGGCGTTGCCCACAACTCCGGAAGCCATAATGGTGTATGAGCGACCGGTTTGCAATCCGCTGATGGGCAGGGTGTAAATAGCCTGGCCTACCGTGGTGCTGTTGCCTGGCGCTACTGCAAGTGTAAACGGCGTGCCGGCAGGCAGCAGACCAAAGTTGGTTGCTGTGCGGAACTCGAAGTCTTCCAGCAGTTTACCGTTGTTGTAATATACGTCAACTACAGGAGAAGGCGAATTATGGATCACCTGCGTGCGGGCATATGAAGGCAGCGGGAACACCGTTCCGTCGGGCAGTGCAAGCAACAACTCGAAGTCATCGCCTACCAAACCGCCAGCATAAACCAGACCGGCGGTGTTGGCAAATGCGCTGAAGTTGCCACCCCAGGTACCCACCAATTGGTCTCCAACGGTTGTTTCAACATCCAGGAAATAGGATGCAGGCGTCAGGCTCAGGTAATCGGCAAAATCGCCGTACTGCACATTGCTCAACAATGGCGTGGATGAGCCAACCAGCGTGATGTCGACATTTGGCGCATTGGGTGAACCATGGTGCACCGCCAGTTCGAGTTTGGTCGGATCTACAGCTGTTTCGCGGGCATTGTCGTACACATCGAGTGTGAAAGGCGTGGTAGCATTGCCCACGATGCCGTTGGCCAATACGTAGTACGTTTTGTCGGCTTCAAATGTTACCTGGAAATTGGCAATGGTGTCGTTTACCGAATTGCTGTTGCCTGGCGCTACGCCGATGTTGAGCACCACACCTGCAGGTACGGTTGCAAACGACGTGGCAGTGCGGTACACAAAACTGTCTAACGCCAAACCACCATTAATGTACACATCCACCACCGGAGACGGGCTGTTGTGGATGATCTGGATGCGGGCAAACTCCGGCAATGGCGTCTGTGGGAATTCAATGACCGTGCCATCAGGCAAAGCCGCAAACAAACCAAAACCAGGCGTTCCGCCCAATAAGCCGCTGGCAAATACGCGCGCAGCGCCGCCCTGAAGGCTGCTGAGGTCTGCCAGGTAAGAACCCACTATGTCGGGCTGACCGGCAGGACGAACCACCAGAAGGTAAGCATCCGGCGGAACGGCAAGAAACGGCGTAAATTCTCCATATGCTAAATCGGTGATGATGGGGCCGAAACCGAACACATCAACATCCACCGCAGGCGCATTGGTGGCACCATGGTGTACTGAAAACTCTACAGCGGCAGGATTCACTGCGGCTTCACGGGAAACATCCCCAAAGAGGGTGAACGGTGTCGTCGGGTCGCCCAATAGGCCACCAGCAAAAACAGTAAATGTTCCACCAGCCGGGAAGGTTGCCGGGAAACTGGCCAATACATCGCCCACTGAAGTGCTGTTGTCAAAAGCAATACCCAAATCAAAAGTACGGTCAGCCGGTACGTCTACATACGGCGTGGCTGTGCGGTAAGCAAAGTCGTCAATAAACAGGATGGAACCAGCGTACACGTCCACCGTTGGGTTAGGCGAGTTATGGATCACCTGGACGCGTGCGGTCGGGGTAACAGGCAGTTCCAACACCGTACCATCAGGCAGTGCAGCAAACAAACCAAAGGCAGGGGTGCCGCCCAGCAAGCCGGAGGCAAATACGGTGGCAGCGCCACCACCCAATCCGCTCAGATCGGCGCGGAAAGCAGCCAGCACAGGGCTGGAGCCGGCAGCGCGGATACCGAAGTCATACAGTGCCGGTGGCAGGCTCAGGTAGTCGGTAAATGAACCATATGGCAGGTTGGCCACCACATTTCCGGTCAACAGTTCGTCTACATCCACAGCTGGCGCGTTGGTGGCACCATGCAGCACTGCAATGTCGACAACGCTTAAATCAGCGGACGACTCACGGCCTCCGTCGTTGACAATCAACGTAAACGGCGTAGCCAAATTACCCACGATGCCCGAAGCGGTCACCACGTAGGTTTTGCCTTCTTCAAACACAACCGGGAAATTAACTAAGGTATCGTTCACCGAAGCGCTGGTTCCCAGGGCCACGCCCAGGTTGATGAGTACTTCAGCAGGCACGTCAATGAACGGTGTGGCAGTACGGTACACAAAATTATCGAGTAACAATCCGCCATTGGCGTACACGTCAACGGTTGGACTTGGACTGTTGTGGATCACCTGCAAACGAGCCGTGGGCACAAACACTGGGAATTCCACCACCGTTCCGTCGGCAAGGGCCGCAAACAAACCAAAATCTGGCGAGCCCGCCAATTTGCCGGAGGCAAATACGTAAGCAGCGCCCCCTTTCAAACCACTCAGGTCGGCAGTGAAACGGCCAACCACGTCGGGCTGACCAGCCGGGCGCACCACCAGGGTGTAAGAAGCCGGATCAACACTCAAATAACCGGTAAATTCGCCGTAGCTCAGGTTGGATACCAGGTTGCCTACACCGGCAGCGTCTACATCTACAGCAGGTGCATCGGTGGCGCCGTGCAGCACAGCAAAATCAACTTTATTGGTATCCACAGCGGCCTCGCGGCCAAGGTCGTTTGCGATCAATGTAAATGGCGTGGCCAAATCGCCCACAATGCCGGAAGCGGTCACCACATAGGTTTTGCCTTCTTCAAAAGTCACCGGGAAATTCACGAGGGTATCGTTTACCGAAGCGCTGGTCTCCAATGCCACGCCGATGTTGATAAGCGCGTCGGCAGGCACATCAATAAACGGTGTGGCGGTGCGGTACACAAAGTTGTCGAGCAACAAGCCACCGTTGGCGTATACGTCTACGGTTGGGCTTGGGCTGTTGTGGATCACTTGCAAGCGGGCGGTGGGGGTGTAAGCAGGGAACTCCACAACCGTTCCATCAGCAAGGGCTGCAAAAAGGCCGAAGTCTGGCGAACCCGCCAATTTGCCGGAGGCAAATACATAAGCAGCGCCGCCTTTGAGGCCGCTCAGGTCGGCTTCGAAACGGCCAACAATGGTTGAACTGCCGGCAGGTTTTACGCGCAGGCGGTACACGCCTGGGTCTACGCTCAGGTAGTCGGTGAATTCGCCGTAGCTCAGGTTGGTCACCAGGTTGCCTACGCCAAACGCTTCTACGTCTACTGCGGGGGCGTCGGTGGCACCGTGCAATACGGCGAAATCAACTTTATTGGTGTCCACAGCGGCCTCGCGGCCAAGATCATTTGCGATCAGGGTAAATGGCGTGGCCAAATCACCTACGATGCCGGAAGCGGTCACCACATAGGTTTTGCCTTCTTCAAAAGTCACCGGGAAATTCACGAGGGTATCGTTTACCGAAGCGCTGGTCTCCAATGCCACGCCGATGTTGATAAGCGCGTCGGCAGGCACATCAATAAACGGTGTGGCGGTGCGGTACACAAAGTTGTCGAGCAACAAGCCACCGTTGGCGTATACGTCTACGGTTGGGCTTGGGCTGTTGTGGATCACTTGCAAGCGGGCGGTGGGGGTGTAAGCAGGGAACTCCACAACCGTTCCATCAGCAAGGGCTGCAAAAAGGCCGAAGTCTGGCGAACCCGCCAATTTGCCGGAGGCAAATACATAAGCAGCGCCGCCTTTGAGGCCGCTCAGGTCGGCTTCGAAACGGCCAACAATGGTTGAACTGCCGGCAGGTTTTACGCGCAGGCGGTACACGCCTGGGTCTACGCTCAGGTAGTCGGTGAATTCGCCGTAGCTCAGGTTGGTCACCAGGTTGCCTACGCCAAAGGCTTCTACGTCCACTGCGGGCGCATCGGTGGCGCCATGCAGCACAGCAAACTGTACGGTATTGGTATCGGTTGAGACCTCGCGGCCCAGGTCGTTTACATTAAGGGTAAACGGTGTAGTCAGGTCGCCTACAATGCCGGAAGCCGTTACGATGTAGGTTTTTGCATTTTCAAGTGTTACGGGAAAGTTCGCAATGGTGTCGTCTACAGAAACGCTGCCGTCTACTGCAATGCCGAGGTTAAGCAGCACATCGCCGGGCACGTCGATAAAGGAAGTGGCGGTGCGGTACACAAAGCTGTCAAGCAGTTTGTCGCCATTTACATACACGTCGACAGTTGGGCTTGGGCTGTTGTGGATCACTTGCAAGCGGGCAACCGAGGTTTGCTCCAAGGGAAGGACAGTACCATCATTCAGGGCCACAAACAACCCGAAAGCAGGCGCCTGACCGCTGAGGTAACCGCTGGCAAATACACGGATGGCCTGTCCGGTAAGGCCGCTCAGGTCGGCGCGGTAAGTAGCTACCACGTCATTGCTGCCTGCGGGCTTGATGTCGAGCAGGTACTCGCCTGGATCAACCGATACATAAGGGGTAAATTCGCCGTAGGTAACATCGGCAAAAAGGCGCGGACCGCGGCGCACGGCAATGTCCACAGCAGGCGCGTCTGGCGAAGCGTGGAAAACGCTGATGTCCACTTTGCCCGGATCATTTGCAACTGTACGCGCATTGGGATCCAGGATGTATTCAAGTGAACCGGGGTCGTTGATGCTCCCTTTTACAAAAGCGCAATAATTGCGGTTTTTCTCAAAGGACTGCACTACTGTAAAGATGGACTCATTGAACGAAGTACTGTTTTCAGGGGCAACCCCAAAAGTGATGACAATGCTGGGAACAACGCCAACAAACCTTGTCGCCGTTCTAAACTCAAAATCTTCGCCGACTTTTACATCGCCCAGAAACGTTCGCGCCCACACATCAACAGTAGGGTCGATGATGGTGTGAATGGTCTGAACATAAGCGGAATCTTGAGCCTTTGCGCCTGCAGTACAAAACAGCAAGGCCAATAAAGTGAAGATGAATGCTCTCATGTGTAAGGAAAATTGGTTAACGTAACTGGTTTAGTAAGTAGATGGAACAGCTTTTTCAGAGGCAGGTTTAGAAGTGGGTAGCAAAAGGGCAAACAAACGTCGGTTTTGTACAAATTTGACAAAACCGTGTGGCCAGTTTATTCGTCCTACGAGTATACTCACAGGGCGAATATTTTATAGCAATACTTGCTCAAATAAAAAAAATACTCTTATCTTTGTAGCCGATTAACAATACGCTCTTCAGTTCATCATCCAAACACGCTTCAACACATGCTCGTCAAAACATTTGCCGGTGCCGTACATGGCGTCGACGCCCAAACCATCACCGTGGAAGTTAATACCGGTGGCAACATGGGCAACACCGATAAACCAGCTTACTACATCGTCGGATTGCCCGACAGCGCTGTGCGCGAAGGGCAGGCTCGCATAGAAGCAGCCCTCAAAAATGCAGGCATCCGCCTCCCCCGCCTCAAGACGATCGTCAACCTCGCCCCGGCCGATTTGCGCAAGGAAGGTTCTGCCTACGACCTGCCCATCGCCATCGGCATGCTGGCCGGCGCTGGCGTCATCCCGTCGGAGCCCCTCGAACGGTTTTTCATCATGGGCGAACTGTCGCTCGACGGCAGCTTGCGCCCCATCAAAGGCGCACTGCCCATTGCCATACAGGCCCGCCGCGAAAAATTCCGCGGATTCATCCTGCCCAAATCCAATGCCCGTGAAGCCGCTATTGTGTCTGATTTGGAGGTGTTCGGGGTCGATAACCTGAGCGAGGCACTGGAGGTGCTGGCTGGCGAAACATCCATTCAACCCACCGTGGTGAATACCCGTGATGAATTTGCTGCCCAACTCAACCATTATGAATTAGACTTCGGCGATGTGCGCGGCCAGGAAAACATCAAACGCGCCCTGGAACTGGCCGCAGCAGGCGGACACAACGTCATCCTCATCGGTCCGCCCGGTGCAGGCAAAACCATGCTGGCCCGCCGCCTGCCCACCATCCTGCCCCCACTCAACCTGCACGAAGCGCTGGAAACCACCAAAATCCACTCGGTAGCAGGCGTTTTGCCCGATCACGCAGCCCTCGTCAGCACCCGCCCCTTTCGTTCGCCCCACCACACCATCAGCGATGTGGCCCTCGTGGGTGGTGGCTCCAACCCCATGCCAGGTGAAATCAGCCTGGCCCACAACGGCGTGCTGTTTCTCGACGAACTGCCAGAGTTCAAACGCACCGTCCTGGAGGTCATGCGCCAACCCATGGAAGAACGCCGCGTCACCATCAGCCGCGCCAAAGTGAGTGT